>JAAELY010000016.1 GCA_024226335.1 bacterium | reverse complement strand
GCACCCGCTGCAACCAGCAACGGAACCGCAAGGGCCCCAGCAATCATCGAGCGAAATAGTCGCTTCATCTTCATTCTCCTACCCACAGGGTTTCCCACCCTTTACGTGACCACACACCATTGCGTAGCTACGCCAACATCAGCATCAGCATGCATCCAACAACAGAACAATCATCCGTGCGAATCTGAGCAATTCGCTTGCAGTGGGCCGTTTCAGGCCACTGGCCTATTCGGCCTTCGCGCCCTCCTCCACTCGCGCCGGATCTGGCGCGGGCTTGCGTCGCGGCTGCGTGGTCGGCAGGCCCTTCGGCTTGACCGGCACTTTGTACCAGACACCCGTCTTCGACTTGAACCACTTCGACTTGAAAGTCATGGTGCGGTCTTTCAGGGCGAGCTTCACGCCGACGGATTCGGTGTCCATGACGACCTCCACCTCGACATCCGCCTTCTCTCCGTCCACCTCGACCTTCGTGATCTCGAAACTCTCCGGAAAGATGGACCCACCCTCAGACACCTCATTGGTGAACTTGGGGCCACCTTCGGAATGCGGCTGATAGAACGTGTACACCTTCGCGATGTTTTTGAGCTTCGATTCCCAGTAGTCATTGAGCCGAGCCTGAAAAACCTCCTGCTCACTCAACTCCGAACTGGCCGCAGCCGGCGTAGCCGCACTGCCCCCGGCCTCTTCGGCAAAGCCCAGGCCCGGCGCCATCGTACCCAACATCAACGTTCCACTCAGCATCAAATCCAACATCCGCATAATCCAGCTCCTCTCTAAATCGAAAACTTCGCCGGGAATCTCCCCGACTTGTTATTCGCCCCCATCCGAAACAACCACAATCTCACCCGTATTGACATTCCCATTGATCTTGACTCGAACCCACTCACCCTTCAGCGCGCCCTGTGTCATCATTCCAGAACCCACCACGGTGTATATGCCACGTTCATTGATCGCGCTCCCGGTCATCGTTTTCCACTGGCCGTCCCCAATCTGATAGTGGGTCGTGCCCGTGGTGAACTCGATGTTCACGGCCAGTGGGTAGTTGCCCCGATCCACTCCGGTGAGCGACATCGTCATGTTTCCGATATCGCCGTTATCGCTGACGGTTCCGATCGCGCTGGTCGGATCGAACTCCCAGTACGAGCCGATCGCTCCGCTGACAATGGGAAAATTCACACCCTCGAACTCGATCGTCGCTTCGCCAAAACGCACATTGTCGATGTGGAAGTCGTCGATTTTCGCGTAGTACGCGCCATACGTGATCTGGCTTCCGTCGAGAATCGACCGGTGTGCCGCGACAGTTTCGTCAGCGTCTCCGAGGCTCTCGTCGGTCATGAGCGTGTCCTCGCTGCTGCCGCCGTACAGCGCCAGACGCTCGAGAATCGACTTGGTCGGATTGGTCGAACCCTCGGTCGGCGCCTGGTAGCCGGTGGCCGCAAGCTGCTCCGCAGTTCCGGGATAGCCCTCCCCCGTCAGAGACACCGCGAGCGGGCCGCGGACGGAATCGTTGCTAAGGATGGAGAGCGTGCCGGAGTGAGTCTGATCGTTGGTCGGCGCGTAGCTGATCGGGAAGCCGAGCGTTTCACCGGCCGCAATGATTCGCCCCTGAATGGACGTGGAGTACGGTGCCGGAATCCTCGTGCTATTGATGGTGAGCGGATCCGTTCCGGAGTTGCTCACGCTGATCCAGCGCGTTTCCGTGGAACCGACCGGCACCTTGCCGAAATCCAGCTGAGCCGGGCTGGCACTCGCGATTGGGTTCAAGGGATCTTCGACCCCACTCCCGCTCAGGCCGACCACGGTCTTCTCGTGTTCTGGGTCATTGGCCACCACGGTGAAACTCATCATGTACTCGGTGGCCTCGGCCGGGCTGAACACGACGGTCAGCGTCGTCTTGCCGCCCGCGGGAATCCGCTTGTCCGCGAGGTGCGACTTGAACACGCTCGGAGAAGTCGCGTTGATTTCGAGGTCTCCCTGTCCGTGATTGCTGATCGTGATCACACCGGTCGCCGTTTCGAGCAACTGCACGGCTCCGAACGAAAGCGACGCGGGCTCGATGGAAATCCGTGGAGGAAGTTGCGCCAGCGCCCTGAGCGACGCCTTGTGTCCGCCCTCGGACGTCTCGACCGTCAGCGTGCCGTTGATCTCGCCGGCCTGCTTCGGCAGGACCCTGACCGAGAAGAAACGCGCGTCGCCGGGCTCCAGTTCGAAGGGATCCATTTCCGGGAGAAAGGGTGCCTCGGCGCTCACGCTCTCTACGGAGAGAAGCTCGTCACCGTCGTTGATGGCCAGTACCTGGATCACCCGCGAACCCGTTCCCAAGGTCACCGGTCCGAAATCGATCTCCGCTGGATCGAGCGTCAGGCGTCCCTCGCCGCCGAAGCTCAGCACATCTGACAGGTCGAAAAGACCTGCGCGCTGAAATCCAAACGCAGCTGCTGCCAGCAGTACGAGTGGAATGCCCAGAAGGCAAACTTTTCGAAAACTCATCGAGTCCAACTCCGCATATCCAGCTCAGCCGTTCGAACCTGATTTCGTTCCGAACGCGACCGATCATGCCCGATCGGAAAGCTAGAAGTAAAGGAAATAGTTCGGGAATCCCGGTCGGTGCGGCTGCGAGCATGCAGCCTGCACCGGGTGTCGCTGGCCCTCTGGAGGCAGAGCCTTTGCGACGGAATTACCGGCCTGAAAAACGATATCACCCCGTCCATCGTTCCGTGTGTTCTATTGCGAATCTCCGGCCGCGCCTGCCGGGACGCTGCCTGTTTGAATCCATGTTTCAATCGCACCGTGGCTCTGACGGCCGCGGGCAAACACGATGTCTCTCAGCCCGTCTCCGTTGACGTCGTCCACGGCCAGCCCCCAACCTCGCATCTCCTCACCGCCATCGCTCGGCAATCCGGTGTCGGTGCACTCGTTCCAACGGCCTTCCTTGCTGGCCAGCCAGAGGCGGATTCCCGAGGTATGGTGACGGCTCGCGATCAGATCATCCAGGCCATCTCCGTTGATATCCACGAGTTCGACTGCATAGAAGACGTCCGTTCCCGGTTCCGGAAGGCCTGGAGCCGGATGCGACCAGTTCTTGCCGGTTCCATCTCCGCGCAGTACGCGCAGCGGGAACCAGTCGGAGCGCCGGTTACTCGCCAGTGCCAGATCGCGGTGGCCGTCGCCATTCACATCGCCCGTGGCCACACCGTAGTAGGAACCCTCGTCGGGAAGGCCCGTCTCGACCGACTCGAAGCTCTCGCCCGCGTTCTTGCTCAACCAGACGGCGTGCAACTTGCGGCCCCGTCGCGCCATGGGCGAAAACGCCGCTACGATGTCGAGTGCGGAGTCTCCGTTGAGATCGTCCAGGATCACGTTCGTGCCGTAGCCCGTGCGTGGCAGTTCCCCGAGGTGGCGTTTCCAGCCGCCCTTGCCGTCGCCCAGCAACGCGATCATACCGCCCTTGAGTGCGCCGACCGCGACGATGTCCTGGTGGCCATCGCCATTGATGTCGCCGAAGGTCAGGTCCTCGTAGTTCTGGTGTCCGCCCGGATTGGGCCGTCGGCCCATCCGCCAGCGGCCGGTACCGTCACCCATGAATACGAAGAGCCCCTGGCAGTGATCCGCAACCCCGAGATCCTGGTGACCGTCGCCATTTACGTCAGCAAAGTCGACGCCGACGCCACAGTCGAAATCCGGTGTGGCCAGACCGCGTGAAGACATTTCCCAGCTGCCGTCCTGTTTTGAAAGCCAGACGTAAGGCCGTGCGCCCTTGCGCGGGTTGGCTCCCAGGTCCAGTAGTCCATCGTTATTGACGTCGGCGAGAGCCGGCCGCGTGCGCCACTCGATTTGCGTCGGTAGCCCTTCCGAGTTCGAGACGAACGAAGGGCATTCGCCGGCTGCAGCTCCCGAAGGAGACAGCAGGGCAACCGAAGCGCTGAGGGCGACTGCAGCCAGGACTCTCGGGCAACGCCCCGAGTCCTGGTTCCAAGTCACTTGTGACGGGACCGAACCGGAACGGCCAGCGCGAACAGAGTTGCACCCAGGAGCAGAGCCACACTCGGCTCGGGGAGCACGATCGGCAGGACGCCGTTCAGACTCATCATGAAGGATGCGTCCTGAAATTCGGGAAGCGTCGTGCCGCCGAAGTCCTGCGGACAGGCCGTGCCAACCAGAGTGATGTGGTTGGTCGCAGCCGCACCCAATCGCGAACCGAAGAACGTGGCGTCTTTGCCGTTGTCGTTGCAATCGCGAAAACTACTCTCGGTGGTCAGCACAATGCCGGTCATGGTGTCGGTCCAGAGAGTTCCGGCGCCACCGGTCTGGTACTTCGTAACCTGAACGTCGAAGGCATTCGTAGTATAGGAGCCGTTCGCGTTGAGCGTACCCGAAACCGGACCGAGAACCAGGAACTGGTACGTCGAAACCGCAGAGGCATTGGTCGAGTGAATCTGCAGGTTGTCGAAAGAAAGCGTGTTGCCGGTAAGGGTCATGGCAAGCGTGGAGATCGCGGGAGAGTCATCATGCAAGGCCACGGATGACCCGAGCACGACCTGGCTCGGAAACTCGAGCGTGAGGTCCACTCCAAGAGCACTGGCCGTAGCGGGCTGAAGCAGCGCCGCACCAAGCAGAGCGAGCGCATACGTGCGCGCTCTGCGGACAAAATTGCTTTCGAATCCCAGCTTCATCTTCTGCATCCTCTTAGTCCCCCTCTAACTCGATCCATCCGGCCACCGAGTACCCTGTGTCCAATTCAGCAAAGTCAGCGACCTGTGACAGGGGCACAAGAGCGACCTATTCGTCTGCATTGATGAGTGGCTTCCCCATCAAAAAGGTGGCAATCCCTTGCTGACCGCTGCAGATCCCGCCGCCGATCTATCCGAGGGACTCGCAGAAATGGCGACGGAGCCACGCAAAATCGGAGGCAGTATACCCGAATTTCGGGAAATATGTATTGAAAAAACTTCGTAGCAAATCCCCGGAATCGCGCAGGCATCTCCGTGCATCGCTAGCTATAACTCAGTGACAATACTGATCTTTTTGATACCCACTCGGAGTCACGCGCCCCCTGGACACCTGTGGTATAAATACTCCGTGAGTAATTTACCGCAGCCTGATGTCGTGAAGCCCGCCAGGTTTCGCCCGTTGCCTTCCTGGCTTCTGGCGGTCCTTCTGTTGGTGCTGGCCTCTCTGGCCTACGCGGATTCGCTCTCCAATCCATTTCTGTACGACGACATCCCGTTGATCCTGCAGAATCCTGAGATCCGCTCACTCGACAACCTGATCCCGGCGATCGGACTCAAGGAAAGCGGCTTTTTCCTGCGCGCCCGCTGGACCCGCAAGGCGCTCCAGGCTGCACAATGGGCGCTGGCCGGCCCCGCGCCAGAGCTCTATCACGCGACGAATATCATCTTGCATGCTTGTGTAGCGATTCTGCTCTTCGCGCTGATCGCGAGGTTATCAGGCGATCGCTGGCTGGGTTGGTGGTCGGGTGCACTCTTCGCGGTGCATCCCATACTTACAGATGTCGTGACCCCGGCCTCGGGTGTGCGCGGCTTGCTCGCAGCGCTTTTCGCGCTCCTTGCCGTACTCCTGATGGACCACGCGCGCCGTTCAGGTGGATTCCGCTGGATCGCGCTGGCCGCGATTTCGCTCTATTTGTCGATCGCCTCCAAAGAGGTGGGCATCATCGCGGTGGCGGGGTTCATTCTGGTCGACCTCTATCGGCGCGGGCTGAGCGAACAATCCGGCCAGGGGCGCGCGAACCTGCCCACCGCCCTAAGACGCATCATGGGCGAGCAACCACTGCGCTATCTGGGCGCGATCGCATTGGTCTTGATCGCGTCCGCCGCGCTGGTCTCCCAGTCGACCTTCAGCGTCTACCTGCAGGAAAGCGGCGGCTCCCCTAGCTACTACGACGCGAACGGTGAGGAACTCGGTTTCACGGATCGCGCGCGCCTGGTCGGCACCGGTGCGCGTCTGTTGCTGGTTCCCATTGGCCAATCGGTCGACTACTTCTACGACGCGATGCAGATTGCGGCGCCGGGTTGGACTCCTCTCGAGGTCCTGGACCTCGGCACGCTGATCGCACTTTTGGTGCTCACGGCGATCGGCCTCTGGCGACTGAACTGGATCGGTTTCGGCGGCATCTGGTTCCTGCTCTTTCTGGCGCCGACCATGGGCTTCATCCGCTGGCACGAGGTTTTTGCCGAGCGCTTCCTCTACCTTCCCGCTGCGGGGATCTGCGTGGCGCTGGCCGGGCTGGGAGTGCAACTCGCACGCAAGCCGGGCTGGGGGCGACCCATGCTCGCATTCGGCGTAGGGGTACTGGTGTTGCTCGGTTCGGCAACGGTGCTGCGCAACCGCATCTGGAGCAGCGAACTGAGCCTGTGGCAGGACGCGGTCGACCGCTATCCACGCTCTGTTCGCGCACACAAGGGAGTGGCCAACGCCTACCGGGAATCCGGTGATTTCGAACTGGCATTGATGCACTACGAAAAGGCGCGCACGATCCTGCCGATCTACAGGCCCGCGTATATTGGCTTAGCCGACACTTATCTGAGCATGGGTCGCGTCGTCGATGCGCAGAACGCGCTCTCGTCCGCTCTCCAGAAATGGCCCGAGTACTCGGAAGCCTGGTTTCAGAAGGGTGTGATTCACGAGCGCCTCGGAAAGACGGATCGAGCCATCGAGGCTTACGAGCAGGCGATCGAATTCCGTCCGGATTTCGCGGCGGCCTACAACAATCTGGGCCGCCTGCACGCCACACGCGGTGACCTCGAGGGCGCGCTCGAGCTATTCCTGGAGTCGCTGGAGCACGATCCCTCGCACCTGCCCGCAATTCGCAATCTGGCGGTCGTCTACCGACGCGCCTTCCAGGATGGAGAGCGCGCTGAGCACTACGAAGCGTTGGCCCGGCGCCTCACGGGCGAATCCGAGGAACAGTCCGGTTAGACGCGGCCGAGCGTGCTAATTCTCTCCCTGTGAGAGGGGAAAAAGTCCTGGTAACCGGTGCCGGCGGTTTCGTCGGTTCGTGGCTCGTGCCGAGATTGCGGCGTGCGGGTCACGAAGTCGTGGGCGTCAACAAGCCCGGTGTTCCCGTCCCCGAACTCGGCATCGACTGGATCGAGACCGATCTGCGCGATGCTGATGCAGTCGATGCGCTGATCGAAGAACAGCGACCCACCCGGCTTCTGCACCTGGCCGGAATCGCCGTGGTGTCGGTAGCACGCGCCGATCCGCTGGAAGCCCTGCGCGTCAACGTGCACTCGGTGTTGCATCTCCTGCGCGCACTCGCCGCGCACGCGCCGCGCTCGCGCACGCTTCTCGTGAGCACGGGCGCGGTGTATCCAAACCAATCGGCCGATGCCGCGCCACACACGGAAGAAGCCGCGCTTGCGCCGGCATCCGTCTACGCCGCCACCAAGGCCGCAGCCGAAGCACTGGCCGTGGGCTTTGCGCGCGAACAGGGCCTGTATCTGATACGCGCCCGCCCCTTCAATCACACCGGTCCAGGTCGTCCACCCGACTACGCCGAAGGTGCGTTCGCGCGGCAGATCGTGCGCATCGAACGCGGACAACAAGATCCGCTGATCCGCGTCGGCAACCTGGAGGCGATGCGCGACTTCAGCGATGTGCGCGATGTCGTGAGCGCCTATCTTCTGCTCATGGAGCGCGGGGAATCGGGAGCCGTGTACAACATCGCCAGCGGCCAGGCGCGGTCCATCCGCTCAGTGCTCGATCTGCTTCTCGCTCACTCCAATGCCCAACCCGAGGTCGAGGTCGATCCCGAGCTCTACCGCGGAGAATCCAGCCAGCAGATTGCGTTGGCCGGAGATGCGTCACGCCTGTGCAATCTGGGCTGGACGGCGCGCTTTTCGCTGAAGGAAACCCTCGGCGAACTACTCGACGATTATCGGGCGCGCGCGTGAGTCAGACTTCGCGCACACCAGGTATCGCCCGATTGCGTTTCCTTCAACTCTCGTCGAGTTCGCCAACCCGCGCGCTCGCAGAATTCGTCGAGAGGCTTGCACTCCGACTCCAGATAGCCGGAGAGAACGAGACTTCGAGTGGCGTGGGCACAGATGCGCTCGAACCACGGCTCCATGCGCCCGAGGAGCATATTGCACACGACCAGGTCGAAGCGCGCGTCGGCATCGATCGCCGCCAGCGTGCCACACACGAATTCACAAGGCAGCCGATTGCGCATTCGATTCTCGGCGGCGTTCCGACAGGCTGCGGGATCGAAATCGATTCCCGTCGCCCGCTGCGCGCCGAGTCGCAAGGCGGCGAGCGAGAGAATCCCGCTGCCGCTACCCACATCGAGCAGTTCGTCACCGCTCCGCAACTCCTCGAGCACCAGTTCGAGCGCGAGTCGCGTCGAGGCATGCTCGCCCGATCCAAAAGCCTGTTGCGGGTCGATGACGATCTCGGGGGTCCCCGGGGAATCACACCAGGAAGGCCGGATCCACAGGCCCGCCACTCGACGCGGGGCCAGGCCCCGACGCCACTCGACTTCCCAATCGGTTTCCGGAACTCGTTCGGGACCCGAGATTGCAATCTGCACCTGAGAATCGGCCAGTGTTCGCAGGGCCTCTTCGACCTCGAGATCTGCCGAAAAATAGGCGAGCAGAACTACGCGTTCGAGATCGCCCGAAACGATGCGCTCCTCGATGCCCGAGGTCCCCAGTGAGTGGAGTTCGGCTACGAGGTTTTCGGATTCCGAAACCGGGCTTTCGATGCGAAAGACATCGCACTCCGGTCCGGCGCTACTCAACGCTCGTGGCATTCTCGCTTCTCACACTCTACTCGACGGGTTGTGGTGTGGGCTATCTCGCGCATCTGGGTGTCGGTCAGGTTCGGGTATTGCTGGATCGCGAACCACTCGACGAAAACCGCATCGCCAGCTTGTCTGCCGGTGAGCGCGATTCACTCGAACTCCTGCAAACCGGTCTGCGTTACGGCCAATCCCTGGGACTCGCTCCCACCACAAGCTACCGACATCTGCTCGACCGCGCCCCGGATGAAGCCCTGCAGGTGGCGGTCGCTTCACCTCCCGATCGGATCGAGGCGGTCACGTGGTGGTTTCCGATCGTAGGCAGTATGGCCTATCGCAGCTTCTTCGACCCCGCGCGCGCCCAACGCTTCTCCCGGGAACTGGAAGGCGACGGATTGGATATCTATGTGCGCAGCGCCGCGCTGTACAGCACGCTCGGCTATTTTGACGATCCGATTCCGCGCACCATGCTGAGCTGGCCCGACTGGGCCATCATCGACACCGTGCTTCACGAACTGGTTCACGAGACCGTATTCGTGTCGGGTGACTCCGCCTATAACGAATCCCTGGCAACCTTCATCGCCCACCGCGCGACGCTGGCCTTCTTTGCCGAGAAGCCAGAACGAGTCGCAAGCGCCCAGCGCAGCTTTCGCGACGATCAGCGCTTCGCAGAACTACTGCACGCATTGCGCAGCGATCTGCAAGCACTCTACGAGCGGAGCGAAGACGTCGAACAAGCGATCCGCGAACGCGGCGAGGTCTTTGCTCGTTATCAGGGTGCGTTGTTCGAAGCGCAGGAATGGGAAACGCAGCGCTACTCCGGCTTCAAGACCCGCGAGCTTTCCAACGCCTACGTGGTCGCGATGCAGACCTATCTGGGCGACCTGCCCTGCTTCGAAGCGGAGTTCGAAGGCGTGGACAATCTCGCGATTTTCATCGCCGCCCATCGCGACAAACCCGGGCGCCGACCCGAAACCTGTCCCTCTGGAGGCGTTTCGCAATGAGCCGGCCGTTCATCTTCCTGGATCGCGACGGTACGCTGATCGAGGATCGGCATTACGCACATCGAGTTCAGGACTGTGTACTCCTGCCCGGTGCACTCGACGCCCTGCACCTGTTTCGCGGTGCGGGGTTCGGCCTGGCCATCGTGACCAATCAGTCCGGAGTCGGGCGCGGCTTGTTCGAGATGTCGGAAATGGAGCGCTTCCACGAACGCCTGCGCTCGGACCTGGCGGCGGGAGGCATCGAACTCGACGGACTCTACGTCTGCCCGCACGCTCCGGTCGAGGCCTGCACCTGTCGCAAGCCAGCGCCGGGCCTGATCGAGCGCGCCGTGCGAGAACTCGAGGCGGATCTGGCGAGCAGCTGGGTGATTGGCGACAAGACCTCGGACCTCGAACTGGCCGAAGCCTGCGGCTGCAAGGGAGCACTCGTGCTGACGGGCAAGGGTGCGGAGCAGCCCACACCAGAGGATCGCATTCTGGTTGCACGGGATCTGCTCGAAGCCGCGCGACACATCGTCGACGAAAAGACCTAGGGATCCGGGCGCACCTCAATTGCAGTTTCGGACCAGTACCAGGGTGACCACCGCGATCATCGCAATATTGAGAATCCAGTTGACCCGAGACCAGTGTCGGGTGCGAGCTTCCTTCCACTCATCGGGGTCCTGATCTGGGGGTCGCTTGGCCATCCCGGCAGTGTAGAGCCCCCGAACGAGTACTGCAGGCCGTCAACTCTTCGATCGGAGCGGACAGAAACGGCAGTATGACCAAACCTCCCGCTTTCATACGAGCTTCAATCGCTCCATGGCGCCGCGTGATCCAGAGCGGAATTGAGCGCTCCGCGAGCCGGGTGCGCACGCTCCGATGAGGCAGTTCGGCCCGCCTGCGCCGGCCCGAACTGGCAACCGCCGCCAGCGGTGAGAGTGCGTCGAGCAAGAGCGGATCGCTCGACGTCCGACTGCCGTGATGCCCGAGCTTCAGCAACGAACAAGGAGTTTGCATTGCGGCGAGCGTGCGCTCGGCACGGACAGGCAGATCGCCGGACAGAAAGGTGCATCCGCCCGGAGTTTCGAAGCGCAAGACGAGCGATCCGAGATTGGACGAGACATCCAGCAATTCAGATACCGGCCAGAGCACCTGCAGACTCACGCGTTCATCGCCCTGCTTCTGCCCGGCCGCCACGACACGAATCGGAATCCCCCGCGCAGCGGCGGCATCTCGCAACGGACCGGCCGCTTCTGACTCCAATGCGAGTCGGGTCAGCCATAGCTCGCCCACAGCAAGACTCTGGATCACGCTGCGAGCTCCGCCGATATGATCGTTGTCGGCATGAGTGATTGCGAGGACATCGAGCCTCCGCACTCCAAGCGCGCGCAGACCGGGCGCGAGTACGTGACGGCCCGCGTCGAAAGCACCGACTCGCGGGCCCGCATCCACAAGCCAGGCGTGTTCCGAATCACGCAATAGAACGGCATCACCGTGACCCACGTCAAAGAAGAGCGCGGAAGTCGTGTCATTCGGTCGCGGGCCGTCCATCGCTGCGAGGACGAGCCCACCCGCGGCGCCCGCGATGCAGAGAGTCGCGGGCACGAGTCGCTGGACGAGCAACAGGCGCAGCGCAAAGCCCGATAGCGACACAGCGGCGGCCAGTTCAACGGCCCCACCGAGCGCTCGACTCAGATCCGGACTTTCCAGCCACGTGATCAGCTCGATTCCGAACTCCGCTGCGACGCGGGCCGTTGTCGAGAATCCACCCGACAGATCCGGAAACAGCGCCCCGGCCGCACCCGTGAGCAGAGCGGCCGGTACGACCACGAGTCCAAAATACGGAACCGCGACGGCATTGGCAGCCAGCGCATCGCGCGGTAGTGGTGCGCCGATCGCCACCACCAGAGGCGCGGTGGCCAACGTGGCGGCGAGCGTGCAATGCACGAGTCCGGAGAATGCAGCGGTCGGAGGCCGCCAGAGAAGCAGACCCGCAACTGCGCAAAAGGAGAGCGCAAAACCGGCGTCAAAGAGCGAACCCGGGTCCGTCGCCAGAACGACCAGACAGGCGAACGCGAGCGCATTCGCGCCAGCGGGAGAGCGTCCGCGTGAGATGGCGAGCGCACCGGCGAAGGCCATGGTCGCCGCGCGCAACGAAGGAACGCCGAATCCGGACAACGCCGCGTACAGACATGCGCAGGATACACCTGCAATCTGCGCGAGCGAGCCCGCTCGACGCAAGATGAAGAGTCGCGAAGAATGCCGGAGGATTCGCAGACCGATCCCGTGCACCAGTGCCAGAACCCAGCCGACGTGCAGGCCCGATACCGCGAGCAGATGCGCCGTTCCGGAACGGGAAAAAGCGGAGCGTGTTTCGAAATCGAGTCGCTGTCGATCGCCCGTCGCGAGCGCGCGCAACAAAGCGCTCGAACGGCGCGATTGATCGATTGGATCGAGTGCGTTTCCGATCGCTCGCCTGGCTCGTTCCAGAAGGGCCGGCACGCCTGGCGATCCGCTCGCCAGCAACACCCATCGGCCTGAAGTAATCCGACCGGTCACGTGCACGCCGCGCCGGGCCAGGCGCCTGCGACGGTCCGAACCACCTGGATTGGTTTGAGGTCTAGGTCGTTCGAACTCCACGTGCGCCGCGACTCGTTGACCGGGCAGGAGATGGCACGCGTCTTCTGGCAGGCGCAGAGAGATCCGACCAGGATGTGTGGAGTGAGCGTGTGCGAGAGCGCGACAGCCGAAGGCATCGCGCACCGGGGCTTCGAGCAGACTCAGAACCGTATGCCCCGGATCGGGAATCGGAACGGGCGCGTGAAGGCGCAGCGCAAGCGCAAGCGCTCCCAACCCGATACCGAGCGAGATTTCCGCGCAGGCGGAAGAGCGACGAAGAATCCAAAGGACTCCCGCGACCAAACAGAGGACCAGGCAGAGGCGAATCGGTGCCATCAGCGTGTCTTCGACGAAGACACCCAGCGCAAACGGCACGGTCAAGCGCAGGAGCGGGAGACGACTCAGCCCATGTGGTCCCCGGGACCGGGGTCAGTTCCTGTTCACGATGCCACCTAGGGGGAGCAACTAATGAACGACGCGTGCAGCCTCAGGCTTATCCAGATGTTGGCGAAGTCTTTGAAGATAGCTGCCGAGAACCTTCAAGCTCTCGTCGATCTTCTTGACCTCCCCCAGGAACTGCCTGATCAGCTCGGATGCTTCCCCTACGGCGGCGACAGGAATCTGGGACTCCTGGTTCGCATGATAGGCGGCTGCAACCCGCGAAAGAACGTCTTCCCACTCAGCGGGACTGGGCCGCCGCTCAGCGAAGCGCTCGAATAGTGGAACCAGGTGAGCCGAAAACTCCGGCGCAACCTGGAACCTGTCCTCCAATACCTGAACCAGCTTCTTTGTGAACAACGACATGGCTTCGTACTAAGCAAGCCAGGTGCCAAGCTCCCGGACCTCGCGACTCGATCCCGTGTCTGACAGACATCCGGCTATTTGCAAGCGGAGTTGCGTGGAGGTGAAGACCGGCCGCGGCGAGAGAATTCCAGTCTGTGGGGAAGACGGGTTCACCAACAGGGGACGAATCTACTCACGCCAGGAAGCGGGGATGCCAGCGCGCGCCGCTTCATCGTCCAGATTCGCCAGTTCCTCTTCGATCTGCTGCTCCGCAAGCTCGAGGCGCTCAAGGAAAGGCTCCGAGGCCGTCGCATACTCCGGCAGAACCTTCTCGCGTTGCTCCTCGACCGCGTCCTGGCGGCGGTGAAGTTGCCGATAGCGCTGCCGCCAGGCGGCCCTGTCGCGGCCACTCGGAGCCCCATCGCTCCCCTGCAACTCCGTCAGCGTCAGCGTTCCCACAGAGGGATCGATCTCGACCTTGAAGTGGTTGAAAAACGGCATTCCGAGCAATCCTGTGCTCATGGTATCGAGAACCACAATCTCGATATTGCGAACGATGGCGGACCCGACCTGAATGGAATCGATCCGCACCAGAGGCGCTTCGATCGGCTTTCCACCCACACCGACCACGTTGATCCGGGGCGTATCGAAACCGATTTCGATGTCCAGCTGCTTGGCAACCGACAGAGGCATCGTGTTTATGGACGCACCGGTGTCCGCGATGAAATGCGCATCGACGTTTCCATCGAGTCTCGCAATCAAACGGATCTCGTTCGCACCGCGTTGCACGCCGATCACATGCTTCTTGCCGGCCTTGGCGGAACGAGAGTGAGGAGGCGCGGAACGCATGCTCGTTGCGGGTTTCGGAAGCTCGATCTTCAGGGTGTTCCAACCGCCCTTGCGCATCGAAGACGGATCTTCGCGCCGCGCATCTTTTCGGTAGTCCCGCGGGACCGTCGTCGGGTCATCGGTGAAGTGGAGCTTTCCGTCCGCATCGACCCACTGGTAGAGATCTGCATGAACGGGCGCAGCCAGCGCGCAGATCGCCAGCAACTGCAACGAAACCTTGGCTATTTGACGCATCGATTGCCCCCGAGAACGGGCGTTTCAGTCGTCCGAGCCCGATTCCGGCGGCTTCCGCTCGGACTCGCCGCCGCCTTTTGACTCGCCGCCCTCTACCTGTATGGGATCGGGCTCGCGTTCGGGATTCTTGACCGATGTGTCGTCTGTTGCCGCGCGAAAGAAGCGATGGATGAGTTGCCCATCGGCCTGGCTGATCTTGGGAACCGCCGCCAGTTCTTCTGCGCTGGAGTTGCGAATCCGCTCCAGGCTACCCAGCGTGCGCAGGAGCGAACGACGCTTGACCGGGCCGATCCCCGGCAACTCGTCCAGGATCGAACGAAACTGCGCCTTGCTGCGCAATTCGCGGTGATAGCGGATCGCGAAACGATGAGATTCATCGCGCACGCGCTGCAGGAGCATCAACGCCGGTGAATCTGCGGGCAGGAGGATGGGGTCCTTCACATTCGGCAAAAAGACTCTCTCGCGCTTGGCCCCTCCGTGGCGCATCACGCGTGGGGATGGCGATTCGTCGTCGCGCTCCTTGGCCAGAGAAGCCAGCGACAGACCTTCGATCTGCAGATCCTCGACCAGAGCCCGCGCGATGCCCAACTGCCCCTTGCCTCCGTCGAGCAGGAGCAGGTCGGGCACAGGATCGGTATCGCGCCTGGCCAGGCGACGCCCCAGGACTTCACGCATGGCCCCGTAGTCGTCACCGGGCTGGGTCTCGCGCAACTTGTAGCGCCGATAGCCGTCCTTGTGGGGATCGCCATCCACGAAGACCACGCGCGAAGCCACCGTGAGCGCTCCCTGTAGGTGCGAGATGTCGTAGCACTCGATGCGCTCGGGGATGCGATCCAGGCGGAGCACTTCTTTCAAGGCCTCGAGCAACTCGTCGGCATTGCGCTCCCTTCGCGTGCGCTCCGTGAGTGCGAGTGCGGCATTTCGCTGAGCCATCTCGACCAGACGGCGCCCTTCCCCGCGTTTTGGCACGAGCAGTTTCACGGCCCGGCCCGCGCGTTCTCGCCAGGCGGTCTCGAAAAACTCCCGGCCCTCTACTTCGAGCGGCAACAGGACTTCGAGCGGAAGGTCGCGATCTCCGCTGTAGTATTGCGAAAGGAAGGAATCGAGCGCTTCGGCGTCGTCGATTCGCACATCGCGAAAGCTGTGCGAACTCCCCCCCAGGAGCTTTCCCATGCGCACGTGCAGGAGTTGGATCTCGAGTTGATTGCCCTCGCGAGCCATTGCAAACACGTCGCGATCGGTAAACTGCGTAGAGATCATGGACTGGTGTTCCACAGTTCGTTCGATCGCCTGCAATCGATCGCGAAAGCGGCTGGCTTCTTCGAAACGCTCTGCTTGCGCAGCTTCTTCCATGCGCTGGCGAAGATCTCCGACGACATCGTCCGCACGACCGCGCATGAACAAAGTGGCCGACTTGACCAGGTCTTCATACGCGTCTTCTTCTATCAGTCCGCAACAGGGCCCCGCGCAGCGGCCCACGGCGTGTTCGAGACAAGGGCGCCCGCGACGTTGGTAACTCTTGAAACCCGAATCCGAACAGGTACGCAACGGAAACAGGCGCTGCAGTGAATCCAGGGTGTCGCGCAGCGATCGACTGGACGTATACGGACCGAAGTACAGCGCACCGTCGCGCAGGAACTTGCGAGTCTCCGTGAAGCGCGGATAGTTTTCGCGCGGATCGAGGCGAAGTGCCAGATAGTTCTTGTCGTCGCGCAGCCGGACGTTGAAGCGCGGCTTGTGTTTCTTGATCAGCTCGTTTTCGAGCAGCAAAGCCTCTTTGACACTGGACGTGGCGACGACTTCGACATCGGCGATACGCGGCACCAGGTATTTCAGAGTCAGACGTCCATCACCGGCAGCCGAAAAGTAGTTCCGCACGCGAACCCGCAGGCTCTGCGCTTTGCCCACGTACAGCACGACGCCTTTCACGTCGCGGAACAGGTAGACGCCAGACGATGCGGGGAGCGCCTGGATCCGCTCCTGCAGCGCCGCCTGGCGCTCCTCGAGCGGGCCTTCACTCACCGGCGTCGACGCCCGCGGCCGCGCCCCTTGCCGGGTTTGCTGTTTCCGATTCTGGAAGGCGCTTCGAAACCGGCCATGAGCGCACCCTCTTCGAGTTTGTGGATCTCGTCGCGCATCTGGGCCGCGCGTTCGTAGTCCAGATCCTCTGCCGCCTTGCGCATGGCGCTGCGCAACTCTTCGACCTTGGCACCGCGCTCGTCGACCGACATCTCCCGATCGGACACAGCGTCGACGGTCACATAGTCCGCCTCGTACAGACTGTCGCTCAGACTGGATATTTCCGCTTCCACACTGGTGGGAGTAATGCCGTGCTCTTCGTTATAGGCCGCTTGAATTTCGCGACGTCGATTCGTTTCGGAAACGGCCTCTCGGATCGAGTCGGTCTGTTTGTCGGCAAACAGGATCACCTTGCCGCGCACGTTTCGAGCCGCGCGCCCGATCGTCTGAATCAGAGATCGCGTCGAGCGCAGAAAGCCCTCTTTGTCGGCATCGAGGATCGCAACCAGGGAGACTTCGGGCAGGTTGAGACCCTCGCGCAGGAGATTGATCCCGACTAGTACGTCGAATTCACCGGCCCGCAGATCTCGCAGGATCTCGGTGCGTTCGATCGTCGGAATCTCGGAATGGAGATAACGGACGCGAATGCCCAGTTCTTCGTAGTAGTTCGTAAGTTCTTCGGACATGCGTTTGGTCAGGGTCGTGACCAGAACGCGATGGCCCCAGGAAACGCGCTCGCGAATCTCGCCGATCAGATCCTCGACCTGATTCCTGGCCGGCTGGATCACGACCTCGGGATCCTGGAGTCCGGTCGGCCGGATGACCTGCTCGGCCACGACGCCCTTACTGGCGTGCAATTCTGTTTCGCCCGGTGTGGCCGAAACGAAGACCACCTGATTCACGCGCTTCTCCCACTCCTCTGAGCGCAGCGGCCGATTATCCAGCGCAGAAGGCAGGCGGAAGCCGTAGTCCACAAGAGTCTCCTTGCGCCTCCGGTCTCCTCGATACATGCCACCGATCTGTGGCACGGTGACATGGCTTTCGTCCACGAAGCACACGAAGTCGTCCGGGTAGAAATTGAGCAGCGTGCTGGGCGTCTCACCCGGAGAGCGTCCGTCGAGCCAACGCGAGTAGTTCTCGACACCGTGACAGAAGCCCATCTCCGACAACATCTCGATGTCGTACATGGTGCGCTGCTCGATTCGCTGGGCTTCGAGCAGCTTGTCTTCCCCGCGGAAGTGCTGGATGCGCTCGTCGAGTTCAGAGCGGATTCCCGCAATCGCTTTGCGAATGCGGTCCTGCGTCGACACGTAATGGCTATTGGGAAAGATCACCATGCCACTGGGTCTCGACAGAACGAGCCCACGCAAAGGATCGATCTCGGTGATCGATTCGACCTCATCGCCAAAAAACTCTATTCGGATCGCCCGTGCATCTTCGTACGCGGGAAATACTTCGACGGAATCGCCCCGAACACGGAACGTGCCCCGGTGGAAGTCATAGTCATTCCGATCATAGAGCATATTGACGAGTTTCTTCAGGAACTCGTCGCGATTGAGCGTGTCGCCCCGTTGCACATAGGTGTGCATCTCTTCGTAGGTCTCGGGCGATCCCAGGCCGAAGATGCAGGAAACCGATGCCACCACGATCACATCCCGTCGCGACAAAACCGAACGGGTGGCGGAGTGCCGCATCCGGTCGATTTCCTCATTGATCGAGGAGTCCTTCTCGATGAACGTGTCCGTGGTGGGAAGATAGGCTTCGGGCTGATAGTAGTCGTAGTACGAAACGAAATACTCGACGGCGTTGTGGGGAAACAGTTTCTTGAATTCGCCGTAGAGCTGGGCGGCCAGGGTCTTGTTTGGCGCCATGACCAGTGCGGGGCGTTGCAGCTTTTCGATGACCCAGGAAATCGTGGCCGTCTTGCCGCTTCCGGTAATTCCCAGCAAGGTCTGGTGGGACAATCCACGCCTGATGCCATCGACCAGCTGCTCGATCGCCTGCGGTTGATCTCCACAGGGCTTGTAGCCACTGACCACCTCGAAATCAGGCACGGTGCCAGCGCGTCCCGTCGGGCGAATCCTCGAGTACGATGCCTTCGGCCTGCAACTGATCGCGAATCTCGTCGGCTCGCGCCCAGTCGCGGGCCGCACGCGCTTCGTCGCGGCCCCTCACGAGTGCGTCGATGCGTTCATCGCTCTCCCCCGCGGCGACCTCAGCCTGGGCCAGATCGAGTCCGAGCACCTGATCGAACTCGGCGAGCAGACCCGCCTTCTCACGGGAGCCCAGTACATCACTGCGCACGACTTCCCAGGTAACAGCCAGGGCGCGCGGTGCATTCAAATCATCGCTGATCGCTTCGACGAAGCGCTCGCGAAATCCGGCGACCCGATCCCCACCCGCGCTGTCGTCAGCCTGGCGAATCTCTGCGGCGCGTCGGTGCAGTCTGCGGTACGCGGTCTTCGCTCCCTCGATCCCTTCGTCGTTGAAGCTGAGCTGCTGTCGGTAGTGTCCGTTCAGCAGAAAGTAGCGATAGGCCAGCGGTTCAATACCGCGCTCTTCCAGTTCGTCGAGTGCGAGAATTCCGCCCTTGGATTTCGACATCTTCTCGCCGTCGAACATCAACCAACCGCCGTGCAGCCAGAAGCGCACCCAGGGGCGCACGCCGAGCGCGTTCTCTGACTGCGCGATCTCATTGGGATGGTGAACGGGAACGTGATCGACTCCGCCGGTATGGATGTCGAACTGCTCTCCCAGATACTTCGTACTCATGGCTGAGCACTCGATGTGCCAGCCGGGAAAACCGCGCCCCCAGGGACTGTCCCATTCCATCTGACGTCGAGGTCCATCTTCGGGAGACTTCTTCCAGAGTGCGAAGTCTCCACGGTTGCGTTTTTGCGACGCACCCTCAATGCGATCCTGTGATTGCTGCGACTCGATATCGAGCCGGGCCAGTTCGCCGTAGTGAGGATCCTTGGCGGTGTCGAAGTACACACCATCGTCCGTGGTGTAGATGAAACCCTTTCCTTCGAGTTTCTCGATCATCTCGATCTGCTCGGCGATGTGATCGGTCGCCTTGCACCAGATCGCGGGTTCTCCGATGTTCATCTTCGCGAGGTCCTCGCGAAAGATCGTCGTCCACCTTTCGGCGACGTCCCAGGCCGTCTCTCCACTGGCGGCGGCGGCCTGCTCCATCTTGTCTTCACCGTCGTCGGAATCGTCAGTCAGATGTCCGACGTCGGTAATATTGATCACCTGTTTCACTTCGAAGCCAAACATGCGCAGTCCGCGGACCAGGAGATCGCTGAAGACATAGGTCCGCAGATTCCCGATATGTTGGCGGCTGTAGACCGTGGGCCCGCAGGTGTACACGCGCACCGCACCACTCTCAAGCGGTGCGAATCCCTCTTTCATTCGAGTCAGCGTGTTGTACAAGCGAAGCTGCGTCACGTGTCCTTCCGCCGGAGCAAGACGACGGCCTGCGCCGCAATACCCTCTCCTCGACCAATCGCACCCAGTCCGTCGTGACTCTTGATCGCGATGTTCACGCGCTCGATGTCTACCGCGAGCATCTCGGCCAGGCCCTTGCGGATCTGCGGTAGCACCGCAGCAAGACGGGGCCGTTCCGCGATCAACGTAGCATCGGCGTTGCCGAGCGCGAATCCGGCAGCGTCGACCAACGCTTGGATATGAGTGAGCAGGCGGGTCCCTGAAGCATCTCGCCAGCGCTCGTCGCCGGACGGGAAATGCGTACCCAGATCGCCCGCTGCAATCGCGCCGAGCAGGGCATCGCCCACCGCGTGCGCGAGCACGTCGGCATCGGAGTGACCGTCCAGGCCAATTTCGCCGGAGATCTCGACGCCCCCGAGGATCAAGCGTCGCCCCTCGACCAGTCGGTGGATGTCGTAGCCCTGTCCGATGCGCATATCATCCGTACTCATCTCATTCCGCCTGACCTCGGCTCAGAAGCACCGCCTCGGCCCGGGGCAGATCCTCTGGATGGGTCAACTTCCAGTTCCCCGATCGCCCCATGCTGGTTCTGACCTCGACCCCCAGGCGCTCCACTGCGGAAGAGCAATCGGTCGCGAGAAATCCGTCGCGTTCGGCCTTGGCCAGAGCTTCGCTCAGGATCGAGACGCGAAACGCCTGCGGCGTCTGCGCGAGACCCAGTGTGCTGCGGTCGAGTGTGCGCTCCACGCGCTCGCCGTCCAGGAGTTTGACCGTATCGCTCGCGGGAATCACAGGCAATGCGGCCCCTGTGCTGCGCGCCGCTTCGAGCACGGCTTCGGCGTCTGCGGGCAGAACCAGACAGCGCGCAGCGTCGTGCACCAGCACCCATTCGAAGTTTGAAACCGAGCAAGCCGCTCGAAGCCCGCACGCCACCGACTGCTGGCGCGAGGCTCCGCCCGGCGTTGGGGGCAGGAGCTTCGCCGGTCCGTCCCAGCGCGCGGACAGGGCTTCGAATCCAGAAGCACCCGGAGGCACCACGGGCAGCACGGCATCCACATCGCGGGCGCGCCCGAGCGCGCCCGCACTCCACTCCAGCACACTGCGACCGGCCAACTCGACGGTGGCTTTTGGCATCCCTTGCGCCAGGCGTGTGCCCTGCCCAGCGCCCAGGACCAGGGCGACGACGCTCATGCTCACACTATAGCTCCGACAACGGGAATCGACCCGTGTCCACATTTCAGGCTGCGATAGTCGAGCGGCGCCGGGATTCTCGCCTGCTGCGACCGGCCTGCATGCCCGATCAGTCGACGGCCGCGCGGATGTCCGCTTCGATCTTCTCCGTGCCGGTGTTTTCAGCCGCAGCCAGTTCCTGCACCAGGAGCGAGCGAGCGCTCTCCAACAGCTTTCGCTCGCCGAAGCTCAATTCTTTCGTGTGCTGCAACTGAAGAAGATCACGCAACACTTCGGCCGTTTCGAAAATGCCGCCATCCCGAAGTTTGTCCTGGTACTCGCGGAACTGACGGCTCCAGGGCATGGCCTTGCGGCGCCCCGACTTCCGGCGCCGCAGAATCTCCCAGACCTGATCCGCTTCCTTGCGCTTCATGACTCCGCGCAGACCCGCTTCAGCGACGCGATCTGTGGGAATCAGGATGCGCGATTCATCCTCGAGCTTGCGCAGAACCAGGAATTCGCACTTTTCGCCGCCGATCTCGCGCGTCTGCAACGCCTCGATCTCGGCCACACCGTGCCCCGGGTAGACGGCCAGCTGCCCGACCTTGCCGAGCCATTTCGCAGCGCGACGAGTCGGCCGCTTCGCGGTCTCTGAAGACTCTGCCCTTGCCGCCATCGATACCCCCGGGAACGCCGGTCGTCCCGGCCACAACATCTTACCACTGACGACCGGCATCGGAGGCCCGAGATTAGCGCTTCGGCGGAGAAAGAGAGGTGGTGCGGAGAATGTGCCTGAGCGGGAAGAGGCCGAATTGAGGATTCTCGACAACTCCAAGAACCGCGCTCCGTGTCTCCCACCCCAATCAGAACCCCCGACAGCCCCGGACCCATTCTCTGCACCACGGGTGGCGGGTTGCGACATGGGTTTGGCGGATTAAGCTGCTAGCGGTCAGCTTGATCAAACGAACCCTCCACGCGGTGAGCACTGATGAGCGATCCCCGACCGTCGAATCCCGAAGATACGCCCGGCCAGGGGTCCCGAGCAGCCGAGATCCTGGATGCGGCGCGGCGTGTCATCGAGGCGGTCGGGATCCCCGACACCTCCATGGAGCGGCTAGCCGAAGAAGCGGGTGTTGCCAAAGGCACGATCTACCTCTACTTCAAGAACAAGGAAGATCTGCTCGTACGCGTGGTTCGGCGCAGCTTTGAACAGATCATCGAGCACTCCAGGGAGGCGACGGATCGCGTGGAAAGCTCACGGGCAAAGCTGCGCGCCTTGATTGAAACGGCGTTGGGCCATTCCTCTGAACACGAAGCCTTCTTCCAGGCAGTGGGGAGACAAGCGACCGCGGGTCCCATAGGCGCAACCCACCTCGAAAGAGAGTTCGACCGGGCTTCCGATGCCTACGTCGACTTCATCGCTCGATTCATCGAACAGGGCCGCTCGGAAGGCACCTTCCGAGACTGTTCGAACGCGCGGATTGCCCTGACCCTTGCGGAGTGCCTTCGGGGTACTATCCGGGCTCGCTACCGCGAAGAAGACCCTCCTAGCCTGGCTCGCGAAACGGAAGCGATCCTGGACTTTTTTCTCAACGGTATTGCAACAAGGGACACTGAATGATTCGCTCGCTCGCCCTCCTGACCCTGGTCTCGATCCTCGCCGGAACCACTCCGGCGCACGCAATCAGTGATGAAGAGGTAATCGGTTCCGATCGGCTGATCACTCTGCAAGAGGCGATCGAACTGGCCCTTCGGAACAATCTGGATCTGCAGGTAAGCCGGACCGATCCGGCGCTCGCCCGGCTCGGCATCAAAGAGAGCAAAGGCGCCTTCGATCCGAAATTCGTCGGCGGAGCGTCGTTCGGCCACTCGGAACAACCGGTGGCCAGCAACCTCCAGTCGGCCTTCGGAAGCGGAAGTTCCATCGATGAGGACACGTGGACCTACAACGGCGGTCTACAGGGACAGCTGCCCTGGGGCCTGACCTACGGATCCATGTACGCGCTCAATCGCCTGGAAACGACTTCGGGCTTCAACGCGCTGGATCCGGAATGGCGCGCGCAGTGGAAGACCGAGATCACGATTCCCCTGCTGCGCGGCTTCTACTGGAGCGCTAGCGATCTCGCCGTGCGCCGCAGTTATGTGCTCAACGACGTGTCGAATCAGGACTTCCGCGCGTTGCTGAATCAGACCGTATTCCAGGTCGAGGCGGCGTACTGGGATCTGACTGCGGCGCGCGAGTCTGAAACCGTGGCCGAAAAGAGCCTAAAGACCGCGCGCGCCGTACTGGAGCAAACCCAGGTGCAGTACGAGGTGGGCGTGGTATCGAAGGTGAGCGTCGCGCAGGCCGAAGCAGGAGTCGCGCAACGCGAGTTCGATGCGATCGTCGCACGCAACGCCGCGACGCGGGGCCAGGACACACTTCTCGATCTGATCCTGGCGCCCGATTTCCGCGAGTTCACGGTCACGACAGTGCGCACGGAAGAACCGACCTTCGTGGTCTACCAGGTCGATGCAGAGGCCGCGATCCAGAGAGCTTTCGAGCGTCGACCGGAGATCGCTGCTGCTCGCAAGCGCGTCGAGGACGCCGACCTCCAGCTCAAGTACGCGCGCAACCAGCGCCTGCCCGCGCTGGACACCTCCGCCTCCTACTCGATGGACGGTCTCTCGGGTGACCCGAAACCAAGTGCGACTTCGAGTCTGGGAATCAGTGAAGGCAGCCATAGCGCAAACGACAAGTTCTTCCGCCACGACGGGGCGCACAGCTGGAGTGTCGGTGCGAGCATCGAGATTCCGTTCGGAAACGACGTAGCTGATTCTCGCTATTCCATGAGCAAGATCATGTTTCGCCGCGCGAAGACTCAGCTGCGTCAGAGCGAGCAGACCGTGACGATCGATGTGCGGGTCGCGGTGCGCGAACTGCGCAATGCGATCGACGCGGTGAAGGCGGCGGAGCGCAATGTGGCCGCTCGCAGCGAGAGTTTGCGAGCGGAGCAGGAGCGTTTGCGACTCGGCGATTCGACGCCGCGCAACGTACTCGAAGTCGAAGAAGACCTGGCGGCCGCAGAACAACAGGAAATCGCAGCTCTGCAACGCTACGCAGTGGCGATCAGTGCGCTCGAACGCGCTCAGTCCAGCCTGCTGGAATCCCGCGGAATCAAGGTCGAAGAAGAGTTGCGTCGAATGCCCTAGCAGAATGCCCTGGCAGACTGCGCGCCTCACGTGGTGCCGCTTGTCAATTCCTGTGCATGTAAGATAATCGACTCGCTAGCAGCCCCCTGCGGAACCTGTATAGGTTTCCCATCCGCGGGGACGAGCGCGAGCACTCTCACGCCATCCCCAAAGGACCAAATGGCCATCTGGAAAAAGGAAAAGGACGAGGGACCGCCGAAGAACCGGCCGGATCCGGTCGCGCCCGGGAGTTCACGGGCGGCCGAAACCGGCCCCTCCGCGCGGGAAGATGGCGAAACTCCGCCACCCACTCCGTCCAAAACATCCAATGTTCAGGGAGCCCGTCACGAAATGAAGGAAGAAACGACCATGGCGAACATCGGAAAGTCGATCAGTATCAAGGGAGACGTCCTTGGCGACGAGGACACCGTCATCGAGGGCCGGGTCGAGGGGCGGGTCTCGCTGAAGAACCACCACCTGACGATTGGCTCCAATGGCGACGTCCAGGGCGAGGTTTCGGCGAAGCAGATCACGATCGTGGGCAAGGTCGCCGGCAACGTAATCGCGAGCGAGCGCGTCGAGGTACGCGATTCCGGTCGCGTAGAGGGCGACGTTCTGGCCCCGCGCCTGCTGGTCACCGAGGGCGCGCTCATCAACGGCGCCATCACGATGAAGGAAGTCAGTTCCGGCAAGCCGCAGCAGCCTGCACAGCCGCAGCACCAGCCGAACCAGACACAGCATCACTGATCGGAATCGAGACCCGGGGGGCCGAAGAAAAGGACCGCAGGCGGCGCGATGCCATCGACGGCGCCAGCGCGGTGTTCGCCGCGAAGGGCTACCACGACGCGCAGATGACCGAGATCGCAGCTGCGGCGGAGCTCTCCCGGGCAAGCCCGTACGCGCTCTTCGACGGCAAGCACGAGATCTACCAGGAAGTCATCCGCGACGCATCCGCGCACATGCGAGACGGCATTCGCGACAGGATCGGCAACCTCTCCGACCCGCGCGAACGCGTGCTCGGCCTGATCGATGCGCTGCTCGAGTGCTTCGACGAGAACCGGGGCGCATTGCGCATGATCCTGCTGGGAACGAACGGACTCCCGTGGCGAATTCAGCAGAACATGGGAGCCTCCTCGAATATGCTCGCGGCGTTCCAGCACTGGGTCGTCGACCAGTGCCAGGAGGCCGAAAAAGCCGGCGGTCTGGAAGGACTCGACCCCGAGACGGTCGGCCTGTCACTGATCGGTGCGGTCACAAGCGTTGCCGCCCACGCGCTGCAGACGGACTCCGGCGAAAACCTGTCCAGCCATACTCCACGCGTCCGCGCCGTCTTCGAGCGCCTGCTGAGCTGAGGCGATTGCCTGTGACCGACGACCGCCGCGCCGTCTGAAACACCCCGTCTGAAACTCCAAAGAGGAGCCTCGATGATCGATTGGAAAGAACTGGCCGCTGGCCCCGGTGGCCTGCGCCTCTATCGCATCGACGCCTCTCCGGGCTCTTTCTCGGACTCTTCGGGCAAGGCGGTCAAGAGCCCTCTCTCACTGATCCTGCAACTTCAGGAAACACCCACGGCTCGATACCTGAACGAGCGTTTTTCCGAAAGCACTCCCCCTGTCGGCGCGAGTTCGTTCTCCGTTGCCTGCCACGTCATCTCTCTGCCCGAAGCCATACTCGTAGTCGACACGAGCTACCGGACGACGGCGGGGAAGATCTTTCCCTCCGTGCTCGAAGAGATTGTCCGTGCGGAAGGTCGCAGGCCGGGAGATCGGCCCATCACGGTCCTGTATACCCACGCCCACTTCGACCACTCCGGCGGGCATCTCGCGGTCGAAGAACTCGACGGCGAGGTCGAGGTCGTGGCGCATCCCTACACGGCAAAGCTCTTCCCCCTCCTGTGCCGGCGCGAGAACTTCCTGAAAACGAAGACCGGCTTCTTCCGCGACTGCGGGGTCGAACTGGATCTCGACGGATTGACCGAGCAACTGCGAAGCCACTACCTGACCCAGATGGAGAAGTCCGGTGTAAACCTGAACAATTCACCGATGGGAGGCCTGGAAGAGGGTCCGCTTCGAGTGGATCGGGAGTTGGACCCCGGGGAGGACGCGATCGAACTCGCCGGTGGGCGCGTACAGGTGTTGCGTTTCGACGGTCATATTCCGGGGCATCTGTGCGTGCTAGTTGACCGCAGCCACTTCATCTCCGGTGATATGTGGCTACCGGCGACGACCTCGCTGGTAACGCCGGGCACACTCGCCGAAATGGCCGGCATTCCCGCAAAGCACTGCGGCATCCTCGAGTACCTTCGCTCCGGCGCACGACTCCTTTCCATGGACGTCGATGAGTGCCAGTCGTACCCCAGCCACGAAATCGTGTTTCGAAACCCGAAGCGAATGGCCATGCGCGATCTCGAGATCTTGAGCGAGCGCGTACCGATGATGTACAAGGTGCTCAGCGAACATCGCCGCGAGCCGATGCGCGCCCTGGACCTCGCCTGGGGCGGTACAGACCACGCACCGATCTGGAAGGTCGAAAGCAGTACGTATCGCCTGGTCGTGGCTCACGACGAAGCCTGCTCATGGATCCAGGATCTGCTCGCCTGTGGAGATCTTCGCGAAGTCGAGCGGGAACGCTACATCTGGAACGATCAAACCGCACTGGCCGAACGCATCGAGGCGGCGCTCGCGCAGGCGCGCGAACACCATGGGCACCTCGAGTTCAGAAGTCGCGGAAAGGCCTAGAGGCCCGGCCGAAAACCCTATGCGGCCGCAGTCTGGGGCGGGTAGCGACGCTCCAGGAAGATGAGCATGGCGCTGGCCACGTAGACGGTCGAGTAGGTTCCGACGACGATGCCGATTAGCAGCGCGAGTGCGAAGTCGCGCAGCACGGGACCGCCCAGAGACAGGATCGCGACGATCACGAAAAGAGTGGTCAGAGAAGTGAGGAGCGTACGTGAGAGCGTCTGGTTGATGCTCTGATTCACTACGTCGTCCAGATGGGTCGCGCCGCGCATACCCAGGTTTTCGCGGATGCGATCGTAGATGACGATCGTATCGTTGAGCGAATAGCCGATGACCACGAGCAGAGCCGCGACCACCTGTAGATTGAACTCCCAGCCAAAAAGCACGAAGACGCCGGCGGTGATGATGACGTCGTGCACCAGGGCAACGACGGCTCCCGGCGCGTAGCGAAGATCGAAACGGAACCAGATATAGATCAGGATCAACGCCCAGGACAGCAACATGGCACCAACACCGGCCTGGCGGAGTTCCTCTCCCACGCGCGGGCCGATCGACTCGACGCTGGGCGCGCTGACTTCACCGCCGAGGAGTTCGGTCAACTGGCCGGCGAGATTGATCGCCAGATCGCGGTCTTCCTCGTGGGAGATCGGCAGGCTGATGCGAAAGCTCCTGTCTTCGACAGAACCGAAGCGCGTGATGACCGCATCGGGAAAGCCCACCTCGCTCACCGACGCCCTCACCTGGCCTTCGTCGATCGCGCCCGCCGCCTCGGCGACGTGGACCTGCACCACGGTGCCGCCCTTGAAATCGATCCCCAGGTTGAACCCCGCCACCAGCATCAGCACGAGTGCGGCGACGACGACGGCCACAGAAACGATCGAGAAGGCGCGCGACTGCCCGACGAAGTCAATCTTGGTTCCGGGACTGATCAGCTCCATTTCAGATCCTCAACGTCTGGGGGTTGCGTGTGTAGGCCAGGTCGAAGAGCAGGCGTGTGACCACCAGTGCGCAGAACACACTCGAAATGATCCCGATCGCCAGTGTTACACCAAAGCCCTGTACGGGACCGCGCCCGAAGTAGAGCAAAACGATCGCCGCGATCAAGGTCGTGACGTTCGCATCCATGATCGTCAACGCTGAGCGTTTGAAACCGATCTGGATGGCGTTGCGCGTGTTCTTGTTGGTGCGGAGTTCCTCGCGGATGCGTTCGAAGATGATCACGTTCGCATCGACCGCCATTCCGACCGTGAGCACCAGCCCCGCGATGCCCGGCAGGGTGAGTGTGGCTTCCGCCAGACTCATCAAGCCGATGATGATCGTCAGGTTCACGATCAACGCGGTGTTCGCCAGCAGTCCGGACTTGTTGTAGTAGATGAGCATGAAGACGATCACGAGCGCACCGCCGAGCAGGATCGACTGCGCTCCCTGACTGACCGAGTCGGCACCCAGTTGCGGACCGACGGTGCGTTCTTCTTCGATCTTCAGCGGTACGGGCAAGGCGCCCGAGCGCAGCGATACGGCGATATTGGCCGCCTCCTCGCGGGTGAAACTGCCCGTGATCTGACCGTTGCGGCCGATGCGCCCCTGGATCGTGGGCGCGGTGATCACCTTGCCGTCGATGATCGATGCGAGCCGGTTGCCAACGTTATTGCCGGTGAACTCGCGGAAGATGCGGGTTCCTTCTGCGTTCCAGGTGAACAGGATGATCGGGCGATTGCGGCGATCGAATCCGATGCGCGCGTCCTGGAGCATGAGGCCCGTGAGGACGGGGTCGCTCGGCACCAGCAACGCCTCGGTTACCGAATTGGGATCGCCACTGTCCAGGAGTTCGACGACGATCTTGGTGTCGGCGGGTAGACCGTCGGGATACTGCGCTTCCAGAAGCTCCTCGTTGGCCGCAAAGGCTTCGACCTTGTGGAAGACCAGGAAGGTGGTCCGATCGAGCATCTTTCGCGCAGTGGCCGGATCGACTTCACCGCCGGGCATCTGCACCAGGATGCGACCTTCGCCCTGGGGCGCGATCACCGGTTCGGTCACGCCGAGTCCGTTGATGCGCCGGTCCAGGACCTCGAGCGACTGATCGACCGCCGTCTTCAGCACGGTTTGCCGGCGCTGACTGGAGAGTTCGATCTGTAGGCTACCGTTGTTCTGGGTCACGTCGATGTCGCGGAATTGCTCGTCGAGCAGCGACTTCAGCGCCGCGCCATCGCCGCTGAGTTCGATCGATCCCTCCTCGGAGACCTCGGCCGCCGTCAACTCGATGCCGCGCTCCTTGGCCAGCGCCTCGACTGCGCCTTTGATCGAGTCGGCCTCTTGCCTGAATGCCACCTGATCGTCGACGCGCAGCAACCAGTGGATGCCGCCCTGCAGGTCCAGCCCGAGTCGTACGGCGCGATCCCGCAGGAAAGGGCTGGCGTCGCGCTGCTCTTGCGAAAAGAAACTCGGAACGGCCAGGTACGCCATCAGCACGACGATGATCCCGACCAGAATGCTCCGGCCCCGAAGGCTCATGATTTATCTCCGTTGCTCGAAACACGCGACCCGATGGCGCTCTTGTTGAGCTTGACCCTGACGTTGTTCGCGATTTCCACCGTCAATACATCGTCCGTCACGCCGGTGACCTTGCCGTGAATTCCGCCCGAGGTCACGATCACGTCGCCTTTCGCAACCTGGGCGAGCATGGTCTTGTGCTCCTTTTCCTTGCGCTGCTGGGGGCGGATGATCAGGGCGTACATGATCAGCAGCATCGCCACGATGAACAGAAGCGGGCTGCCGAGGATGCCACCTTGCGGTTCGGCGGGTGATTGCCCCCCCGGAGTGACGTCTAACTGGGCGATGAGTGGTGTTTTCAATGAAGCGCGCTCCATCCGGCCGAATCCGCGCGCGACGAGTCGAGTCGCAGCAGTTCGGTTCCGGGATAGTAATGAGCCAGAATCTCTCGGTGGGTCTTTCCCTGTAGTGCCATCGCATACGCTCCCCACTGGCAGAGGCCTACTCCGTGACCGGAGCCACTGCCGAGAAAGCGCACGCTGGAACCGTCGACTCGAACCTCGAACATCGTGCTGCGAATCGCTCCTCCGCCCAGAACCTGACGCAGTTCGCGACCGGAGAGTCGCACCTCGCCGAACTGGAGTTCGCGGACCCGCCCGCTCTGGGAGAGAGAGACGACACGGGCGACACCATTGCCCAGACCCGGATAGCCTGCGTCCTTCAGAGCGGCCTGCAACTCCTTCAACTCGATCTCGTAGCTCCAGAAAAAGTGAGGAGCGTCATCGTCGGGCGAACGGACGGATTTCAGATACGGAAGTGCCTGGCCCCAGACTTCCTGTGACGAGGCCGTGTGTCCGCCCGCAGAGGCGTGAAACGCCGCGAGAATGGGGCCGTCTCGATGGCTCAGGTAAAGACCATCGGTCGTGCGTGTCGCTTCTACCAGCCGGGGCGAGACCTGCCCCGCTTCGTATTTCTGCGAGATCACGGATGCATCCACGTCGTGCCCCGCCTCGCGATTGCGCTGCCGCTCGTGCAGGGCGTAGGTGCGCGCCACGATGGTCTGCGCTTTCAGGGCCTCGATCGGCCAGTCTGCGTAGACCTCGCTGGCCGCGCTTCGAGCAACGTAGGTCTCCAGGGGAACCCGGCTGACCACATCCATTCCTGCATCGGCGCGGGGAATCAGCAACACTTCACCCTCTGCGGGTTTCCCGTCGATCTTCAAACGGTTACGCGATCTGACCGTGATCGGAGTGCGGCTCAGAATCGGCCCCACTCTCAGCAGTCCGGAACCCGCCGAAGCGAGCACCTGCTCCGCGCTCACGGCCTGCTCAGCGATCCGCAGGGCCTCCCCGCCCAGCGAGACGGAAGAGACATCCTCCGCGATCCGCACACGCACGATCACCTCGGCCAGCGCCGTCTCCGGCGTGACCGGGATCGAGGCAATCAGGCCCGCGACGAACGCGTTGAACCAGACCGGTGACCTCACGGGTTTGCTAGAGCAGCCCAAGTCCCTCCCCACTCCGGGGCGGAAGCCCCGGGGGTCGGAGGTATCGCAAAAAAGGCGTGCTGAGTCAACGAGTTACCCAGGATCGGGGGACTCGTCGACGCGACTCAGTAACGATAACTATCGGGCTTGTACGGACCTTCGATGGGAATCTCGAGGTAATCGGACTGAGCCTGCGTCAGTTCGGTGAGTCGCACACCCAGATGATCGAGGTGCAACCGCGCGACCTCTTCATCCAGATGCTTCGGCAACACGTAGACCTTCTTGTCGTACTGCGAAGTGTTCGTCCACAACTCCAGCTGCGCCAACACCTGGTTCGCGAACGAAGCGGACATGACGAAGCTCGGGTGACCCGTCGCACAACCGAGATTGAGCAGACGGCCTTCGGCCAGAACCATCACGCTATGACCGTCCGGGAACAACCACTCGTCGTACTGCGGCTTGATGTTGATCTTCTGGATGCCTTTGAATTTTTTGAGGCCGGCCATTTCGATCTCGTTGTCGAAGTGCCCGATGTTGCCGACGATCGCCTTGTCCTTCATGCGCGACATGTGATCGGCGGTGATGATGTTGAAGTTGCCCGTTGCTGTGACGAACACATCGGCGAGACCGATCACATCGTCGAGCGTCGAGACCTGGTAGCCCTCCATCGCGGCCTGTAGCGCGCAGATCGGATCGATCTCGGTGACGATCACCCTACAGCCCTGACCGCGCAACGATTGCGCGCAGCCCTTTCCGACTTCGCCGAAACCGCACACGACTGCGACCTTGCCGCCCAGCATCACGTCGGTGGCGCGGTCCAGACCGTCGACCAGCGAGTGTCGGCAACCATAGATATTGTCGAACTTGCTCTTGGTCACCGAGTCATTGACGTTGATCGCGGGGAAGAGCAGCGAAGCGTTCTTCTCCATCTGATAGAGGCGCAGAACCCCAGTCGTGGTCTCCTCGCTCACGCCCTTCATCGCCTGACCGACCTCGGTCCAGCGCTTCGAATTCTTCTGCTGCTCGGAGCGCAGCAGTCCGAGAATCACGCCCCATTCTTCTGGATCATTTTCCTCATCGAACTCGGGAACCTTGCCGTCCGCTTCGAACTCCGTGCCCTTGTGGATCAGCAGCGTCGCATCGCCTCCGTCGTCGACGATCATCTCGGGACCCTTTCCGTCGGGCCACATCAGAGCGCGCTCGGTGCACCACCAGTACTCCTCGAGGGTCTCGCCCTTCCAGGCGAACACGGGCGTACCCTTGGGGTTGTCGACCGTTCCATCGCGACCGACTGCAATCGCGGCCGCGGCGTGATCCTGCGTCGAAAAGATATTGCAGCTGACCCAGCGGACGTCGGCCCCGAGATCCACGAGGGTTTCGATCAATACGGCCGTCTGCACCGTCATGTGCAGACTGCCCATGATGCGCGCACCCTTTAGTGGCTGGGCGGCGCCGTAGCGTTCGCGCAGTTCCATGAGCCCGGGCATTTCGTGCTCGGCCAGGCGGATTTCCTTCCGGCCCCACTCGGCCAGGGACAGGTCGGCGACCTTGTAGTTTTCGGTCTCGTGCATGGTGTCTCCCGTGGCGCGCAGCGCCGTCAGATGCCCAGATCGCTGCGCAGTTTGTCTGCGAGGCCTGTGCCTTCCCAGGTAAAGTCGTCGCCGGTGCGGCCGAAGTGGCCGTGGTACGAGGTCTGTTGATAGATCGGACGGCGCAGGTTGAGCGAATCGATGATGCCCCGCGGCGTCAGGTCGAAGAACTTGCGGATGGCGCGCACGATCGAATCGTCGTCGACCTTTCCCGTTCCGAAGGTATCGACCAGGATCGAGACCGGCTCTGCGACGCCGATCGCATACGACACCTGGACTTCGAGGCGACGAGCCGCCCCTGCCGCGACCAGGTTCTTGGCCACCCAACGGGATGCATAAGCGGCCGAGCGGTCGACCTTGGTCGGATCCTTGCCCGAGAAAGCTCCGCCACCGTGGCGACCCATCCCGCCGTAGGTGTCGACGATGATCTTGCGACCGGTGAGTCCAGCGTCCCCGTGCGGACCACCGACGACGAAACGACCGGTCGGGTTGACGAAGAAGCGCGTCTCGGTGTCGACCAGATCGCCTGGAAGCACGGGGTCGATGATCTTTTCTTTGACCCGCGCCTTCAGGTCTTCATAGGAGACGTCTTCGGAGTGCTGCGTGCTGAGCACGATCGCGTCGATCCGCTTCGGGCGGTCACCGTCGTACTCGACGGTGACCTGGGATTTCGCGTCGGGACGCAGGAATTCCAGTTCCCCGGAAAACCGCGATTCAGCGTGACGCGCCATCAGCTTGTGCGCGAGCGTGATCGGCAGCGGCATCAACTCTTCGGTTTCATCGCACGCGAAACCAAACATCATTCCCTGGTCACCGGCCCCCTGCTCCTTGTGCAGGCCCTCGCCTTCTGTCACGCCCTGCGAGATATCGGGGGACTGCTCTTCGAGCGCCACCAGAATCCCGCAGCCCGCACCGTCGATGCCCATGGCCGCGTCGTCGTAACCGACATCGAGCACCGCCCGACGGACGACCTCGGGAATCTTGACCGTTGCCTCGCTGGTGACCTCGCCTGCGACACAGACGAAGCCCGTCTTGACCAGGGTTTCACAGGCCACCCGGCTATTGGCATCGCCTTCCAGATACGCATCGAGAATCGCGTCGGATATCTGATCGGACAGCTTGTCAGGGTGGCCCATCGAGACCGACTCTGAAGTGAAGAATCTTCGTGCCATGAGAGCTTTCCCCTTTGCCTCTTCGGGAACTTCGCCAGGACCGGGCGGAATCTGTCTGCCCGGTCGCAACCGGCTCCGACAGTCGGGGGGCCGATCATTGGCCGCGAATCCTACCCCTCCAGAGCGATTCGCTCAAACTCCAGAGGAAATCTGCGCCGCATTCCGGCTTCTACCTGGCGCCGAATGGCGGCAGCGCTATCCAGCGGCCAGATTTCCGAGAGCAAAGCTCGGGCCTCCACGACGGTCGAATCCCGAAGAATCTTCTTCAGAAGCGGGATCGAGAACGGCGCCATCGACATTTCGCCGATTCCGAGCGCCAGCAGGATCCAGCAATTGAGCGGATCGCCCGCCATTTCGCCGCACATTCCGACCACGATTCCCGCGCGCCTTCCGGCCTGGCAAATGCGCTGGATCATGCGCAAATGGGCCGGGTGCAGGGGTTCGTACAGATACGCCACCTGCTCGTTCGTCCGGTCCACCGCGAGCGTATATTGGACCAGGTCGTTGGTACCGATCGACAGAAAGCCCGCGTGAGGAGCAATCAGGTCGGCGATCATCGCGGCCGCCGGTGTCTCGATCATCACGCCCATCGGCACTTCGCGATCGATCGCGACCCCTTCTTTGATCAACTGCGCCTTGGTGCGCTCCAGCGCTTCGCGCGCGAAGCGGACTTCCGCCAGACCCGACACCATGGGCAGAAGAATCTTCAGCTTGCCGTACTGGCTCGCGCGAAGCAGGGCGCGCAACTGGACCTCGAACAACTCCGGGCGACTCACCGACATGCGCACTCCCCGCAAGCCGAGCGCCGGATTGGGCTCCTCACTGAGTTCCAGGCCCGAAGGCACCTTCTCGCCGCCCAGATCGAGCGTGCGGATGACCGCCCCGTGCGGCGCAATACCTTCGACGATCTCGCGATACGAGGCGAGTTGCTCTTCTTCGCTCGGCAGGTCGGGACGGTTCATGAACAGGAACTCGGTACGGAACAGTCCGATGCCTTCTGCGCCGTAGCGCACCGCGTCGGGAATCTCGTCGGATTGATCGATGTTCGCGAGCGTCTTCACGCTCACGCCATCATTGGTCTCGGCCGGAAGATTCACGTAGCGCAATAGCTCGCGCGTCATCGCGCGGAAATCGGCCAGCTGTTTGCGGTACTCCGCAATCGTATCGGGATCGGGATCGAGCAGCACACGGCCAGAACGACCATCGACGATCATCGTCACGCCATCGTTGACGTTGGGTACTAGATCGTGCCCGGCACCGACAACGGCGGGGATCTCCAGGCTACGCGCCATGATCGTCACGTGCGAGGTGCGCGAACCCGCTTCGGTCGCGATGCCACCGATGCCGTCTCGAGTAACCTGCGCGATCTCAGCGGGCGAGAGGTCTTCGGCGACCACGATCACTCCCGCGGGTGCATTGCCCAGCCCTTCGGGTTCGCGGCCCATCAAGACTTGAAGGACGCGGCGCACGATGAACCCGACGTCGCCCGCGCGCTCTCGGATATACGGATCGGTCATCGACTCGAACATGGCTTCGAGGCGGCGCAATTCGCGTTGCAACGCCCACTCGGCATTGAGCTGGTGTTCGCGAATGTTCTGGATCGCCTGATCGAGGAGTGTGGGATCTTCCAGGAAAAGGAACTGCGCGTCGAAGATGCTGCCGACCAGCCCCGTACTTTGCATGCCGTCCCGGATCTCTTCCAGACGCGCGCGGGTTTCGCGGAAGGCTTCCTGCAGGCGTTCGACTTCGAGTTCGACGTGGTCAGGACGAACGTGGTGCTCAGGAATGATCAGGCGCTCGCGCCGCAGGATGTAGGCGGGCCCGATTGCAATACCCGGTGACGCGGGGATTCCGCGTCTGTCGTTCCCGTTGGAACTCAAGCGTCTTCCCCGAACCGATCCTGTACGAGTCCGACGAGCGCGTTCACCGCTTCTTTCGCATCGGGTCCTTCCGCGCTGACACGCATGCTCGTACCCCTGGGAGCAGCCAGAGTCACGAGCGCGATGATGCTCTTGCCATTCGCCGATGCAACGCCGCGTTCGACGGTCACCGTGCTCTTGAAACCCTCTGCCAGCTTCACGAAAGCGGCCGCAGCTCGCAGGTGCAGTCCGAGTTCGTTGCAGATCTCACAGTCGCCAGTGACCTTACTCACCGGAGACTTCACCCTCGTGCCCGGCGAGTACGTCGCTTGCCACCGAAATATTGTGCCGTCCGTAGTCGCGAGCCAGTTCCGCAAGCGCGTGGATCGTCGTGCCCTCTCGAGTGCGAGCGACTTTGACCAGCATTGGCATGTTCACACCGGTAACGATCTCGACCTCATCCTCTTCCATGAACGACAGAGCCAGATTCGACGGTGTTCCACCGAACATGTCGACGAGGACGAGCACGCCATCGCCTGTATTGGCTCCTCGAATCGCCTTGTCGAGCAGCGAACGCATGTCTTCGGGTGAAGTCTTCGTGGGGTCGAGCCCGACCGCGTGAACGTGTTCGATGTCATCGACGATCAGGCGCAGGACGCCCAGAAGCTCGTCTGCCAGATGGTAGTGGGAAAGTATGACCAGACCGATCAAGATTTTGCCTCTCCTCGGGTGATGTCCCGGTGACTCACCCGGACCCCGATATTACGTTCTCGAAGGTGGCGGTCCAGAGCCTGGATCACAGCCACCGAGCGATGTCGACCGCCGGTGCAGCCGATCGCTATCGTCAGATACGCTTTCCCCTCCTCCTCGTAGAGGGGGATCATATAGTCCAGAAATCCAAAAAACCGCTTTAGAAACGCGGCTGTTCTCGGATCATCGAGCACATAGCTCGAGACCCGCGGATCCAGTCCCGTGAAGGCGCAGAGCTCCGGTTCGAAATTCGGATTCGGCAGGAATCGCACATCAATCAGCAGGTCGGCGGTCCCGGCCGCGCCGTAGCGGAAGCCGAAACTCACCAGTTCGACCTCGAGATGCCCGGTCCGCGCCGCTCCGCTGAAAATCCTCGTGATCGTGCGCTTGAGCTCATGCACACTCATATGTGTCGTATCGATGATCTGATCGGCACGAGCCGCCATCGCGGCCAGTTGATCCCGCTCCTGGGCGATATCTTCGAGGAGCGATCCCGAACCGCGCGTAGGATGGGCGCGGCGCGTCTCGTTGAAGCGCTTGAGCAACACGTCGTCGGACGCATCGATGAAGATCAGATCTCGCAGCACACCGCGTTCACGCAGGCGGGTATGCACAGCGGGAAAATCCTCGAGAAAATCCCGCTCGCGCACGTCCACGGTCACCGCCAGACGGTCCGTACCTTCGCCGAACAGGTCGACGAAACGATCGAGCAGGACAACGGGCAGATTGTCGACGCAGAAGAAGTCCAGGTCCTCGAGCGCCTTCATGGCCGTGGTACGGCCGGCACCCGACATGCCGGAAAGCACGACCAGTTCGGGATTTCGGCTGCGCGTCACTGGCGCCCCCTGCGCAGCTGTTCGCGAATTCGCTCGTCCAGATCTCGCGCGCTACTGGAGCCGTCCTGCTGAAGTTTATAATTGCGCACACCTACCTCGATCAGCGTCGCCAGATTGCGCCCAGGTGCGACGGGGAGATTTAGCGCGGGGATCTCGAACCCGGCTACGTCCTGTTTGCGCTGCTCCAGTCCGATCCGATCCACTTCACCCGATCCCCATTTCTGAAGATTGACCGCCAGCCTAATTCGCGCGCTCGTGAGGACCGCTTCCTCTCCAAACAGGCTCGGAATATGGATGATCCCGATGCCGCGCAACTCCATGTAGTGCCGCACGAGTTCGGGACTCGATCCACACGGCTGACCGTCTTCATCGGCCTTGATCAAGACCACATCGTCGGCGACAAAAAGGTACCCACGGCGCACCAGTTCGAGTGCCGCTTCACTCTTTCCGATTCCGCTTCCGCCGAGCAGGAGCACGCCGAGCCCCGCCACCTCGACCAGGCTTCCGTGAATACGCACCGGTGGCGACTGCGAACAGGTCAGAGCCTCGACTCCTCCTCCTCGATCGCCTTGAACAGATCGTCGGTGGAAGGAATCTCCAGCAGCCGCGAGCGGAACTCTTCGGAGGTGAGCAGTCTCGAAAGCCGTGCGAGCGTCAACAAATGGGTGCTGCCTTCGCGGCCAGGGGCCACCAGCAAAAAGAACATATGCGTCGGATCGCCGTCCACCGAATCGAAGTCGATTCCCTCTCGGCTGCGGCCGAAGCTGGCCAGCAGGCGATCCAACGACTCCATGCGGGCGTGGGGAATCGCGATTCCGTCTCCCATGGCGGTCGTACCCAGCTGTTCTCGCTCCAGGAGCATGTCGAGAAGCTCGGCCGCGTCGAGATCCTTCACCTCGGCCGCGAGCCCATCCGCGAGCTCCCGAAGAGCTTCTTTCTTGGTTCTCGCCTTCATATCGACGAGGCAGGCTTCGCGAACGAGAATGTCTGTCAGCTTCATGCCGGGTACCAGAAAAGGGCGGCGAGTCTAGCCGATCTGCCGACGCCTTGTCGAAGAAAGAACACGCAGTGCCTCGCGGTACTTCGTTACCGTCCGCCGCGCGATGTGGATTTCTGCTTTCTTGAGGATCTCGACCAGCTTCTGGTCAGAATACGGCTTGCGGGGATCCTCGGACTTGATGATCTGGAGGATCTTCTCCTTGACGCTCTCCGACGCGATCCCGTCGCCGTCACCCGTTCGGATGCTCGAATTGAAGAAGAATTTCAGCTCGAATACGCCGTGCGGCGTTTGCGCGTACTTGGCCGTCGTCACCCGGCTCACGGTCGACTCGTGCATGCCGATGTCGTCGGCCACGTCGCGCAGATTCAAAGGCCGGAGGAACTCCTGGCCCTTGTCGAAAAAGTCGCGCTGGAAGCGGATGATCGACTCCATCACCTTCACAATCGTGCGCTGGCGCTGATGAATCGACTTGATCAACCAGACGGCTGATCGCAGCTTCTCGCGCACGTACTCGCGAGTGTCCTTCGATTCGCCATCGCGCCGGACCAACACTTCGCGGTACGCCGGACTCACCTTCAGCTTCGGCATGCCGTCCTCGTTCAGAACGACGTGATACTCATCGGCGATCTTGTGAACGTAGATATCCGGTGTGATGTACACCGGATCTTCACCGGAAAACCGACGTCCGGGGCGGGGTTCGAAGCTACCGATCGTACGCGCCGCTTCGGCCACTTCTTCGATTGAAACTTCTTCGATTCGGCCGATCGCGCGGTAGTCCTTGCGCTGAAGCAGATCGAGATGCTCGGAGGTGATCTTCAACACGAGCTTGTCAGTCAGGTTCACGACGCGCATCTGCACGAGCAGACACTCCGAGAGCGAACGCGCTGCGACGCCGACGGGATCGAGTCGCTGCACGCGCATCAAGACCTTTTCAGCGTTGTCCAGAGCGATATTGGCGGTCTCGGCGATCGATTCGAGATCTTCTTCGAGATACCCATCGTCATTGAGGTTGTGCACGATCAGGGTCGCGACCGTGAGTTCCCCATCGTCGAGATCGGAAAACCCGAGCTGCCACATCAGGTGATCGGTCAGCGACGCACCCTCGGTCAGGGTCGATTCAAGCGGGGGCCGCTCGTCGTCGGCCCGCGAGAGACTCGTCTGCGGCTGGGACTCCATGTAGTTTTCCCAGTCGACGTCTCCCACCATGTCATCCGTCGTAGGCTCGGGAGCCTCGGCTTCGGGCGCGGGAGCCTCTTCGACCGGTGCCGGAGTGTCGTCGGATTCGGGCTTGCTCGTATCGTCGACACCGCTCTCGTCGCTCTCTTCTTCGTAGACCTCTTCGAGAACGGGGTTTTCGACGAGTTCCTGCTGGATCGTGGTCTGGAGTTCCAGGCGCGAGAGCTGCAGAAGCTTGATCGCCTGCTGCAACTGCGGCGTCATGACCAGAGTCTGGCTGAGCTTCGGCTGAAGTTTGAGATCAAGCGCCATGAGATCTACATCCGGAAGTTCTGGCCGAGATAGATTTCGCGAACCGTCGGATCCTCAGTGATCTCGGTGGGGGTTCCCTCTCGGATGATGCGTCCGTCCTTGATGATCGAAGCGCGGTCACAGATCGAAAGTGTCTCGCGCACATTGTGGTCGGTAATCACGATACCGATGCCGCGTTCGCGCAACTGCGAGATGATTTTCTGGATGTCGATCACTGCAATCGGATCGATACCCGAGAACGGTTCGTCAAGCAGCATGAAGCACGGATCGAGAACCAGTGCGCGCGTGATCTCCACGCGTCGGCGCTCTCCACCCGACAGTGTCGCGCCCTTCTGCTTCGCCTTGGCCGTGAGGTTCAACTCGGACATGAGCCTTTCCAGACGAACATGGCGTTCGGAGCGGGAGATCGGCAGCGTCTCCAGAATCGACAGAATGTTCTCCTCAACCGTTAGCTTGCGAAAGATGGACGGTTCCTGCGGCAGATAGGTAATTCCCCTACGGGCTCTTTGATACATCGGCATCTTGGTGATTTCCTCATCACCCAGAAAAACCGAACCGGCCGTGGGGCGTACGCGCCCGACCATCATGTTGAACGTTGTCGTCTTACCGGCACCGTTGGGCCCAAGAAGCCCAACGACTTCGCCTGGCGCGACCGCGAGGCGAATGTCTCGCACGGCTTCCTTCGCCGCGAAACTCTTGCAGAGATCGTGAGCGTGAAGGGTGGGATTCACTCGCTCGCCGTTTCGCCTTTCACCCGGACGGTGGCTCCCCCACTTGCCCGGACCAGGCCCTCGCACAGATCGAAGAAGATCTCGTCGGCCTCTACGACATCGTCGCCGCGTTGCAACACGGCCCGGGCCATACCTCCCTTGCACAAGGCCGTACAGGCGAGGTTGTCCAAAACTGCCTTGTGACAGAGTGCGGTATTGGCGCCCTGAACGATGCGCACATTTCCGCCTGCGGTTATGCGATCGGGTTGGCCGCTCCCCGTCTTCTGGTAGACCGCCTCTGCCCAGTCGCAGCTCAAGCTCATATCGGCCTGGGTCGCTCTCACACCACCCTTGAACACCACTCGCCGTTGTCCACCTTGATCGGGCATCAACTCGAGTTCTTTCGACTTGATCTCGAGCGGTGAATTGCGAGCGATTTCGAATCCCAGACGCGCAGCGGCTTCGCCGGTGTTTTTTTCCGCGCCCGGAGAGGTCTTGTCCTGGCCATGCGCGGGGCCCTGAACCACCAGGGCGAAGGCGGAGACGAACAGGAGGGAGACGAGTGTGCGCACTAGGAGCCCCCGTTCATGTTCGCCTGCACGCGGCCGGTGAGCTTCAAACTGCGCGTGGCCACGTCGAGTTCCATACCGTCAGCCTTCAACTTCAGGTTCTCCCGCTCCACACGCACCCCCGAACTCGAGTACAGCTTGCGCCGTTCGTGTTCATATCGGACCTCGTCGGTCACGAAGCGATCTCCGTCTTGCGTCGTGCCCTCGACACCGCCGGTCAGCAGGAAGTCGTCACTGTCGAGTCGAAATTCGGCGTGGGGCGCCGTGATTCGTGTTCGACCTCGCTCTTCCTGGGCGAACAGGATCATCACCTTTTCGAGCCTCGCGACGCCGCCACTGGAATCGACCTCGGCCGTCGCCGCCGAAATCAGGAGGTCTCGAGCTCCAGCTGCGTAGCCCTCGAACACCACCCCGGTCAACTGCGCGGGCGGCAAGCTCAGGTCGCCCGCCAGGGCCGCCAGATCGGCGTCGCGCCCCAAATCACAGCCCAGCAGGGCGCAGCAAGCGATTGCGGAGAGGAGCCGCACAGCGACGGCCTGGAGTGTGTTCCCGATCTGCAAGCGATGTCTCTTCCCCTGCCGGACAGGAACGCCTGCCGACAGCTCGGAGCGAACCGACCGGGGGTACCGGAACCGACTCGCGGGGGAGGAACTTTCCGCCCCTAGCAAGAAACATACCATTCCCTTGGCGCAACCCGCAAGGAGTGGCGCGGGAGCCTAGGGCTGGATCGGCTCAGCGTCGTCGCGAACCTCTTCGAGATCGCGACCCACGAGAGTGCGGAACGGCTCGACCCCGCCGATGTACCAGGCGGGGCGGAAGATCAGGTAGTCCAGGACCACACCGACCGGATGGAGGGCATAGGCCACGACCCGCAGCGGGTGTCCGGCATGGCGTGGGTTGTAGTCCGAGCGAGGCTTCGCGGAAGCCGGCAACGTGAGTGCGCAGACCAGAATCAGTGCTGAAACGAGGCTTGTGAGCTTCAAAGATCTCATCCTTCCGCGGATTGACCGTACCAAGATAGCCGACCTCTCGGGACCTTGCTGGCGCCGTTGGCCTTTCATGGCTCTATCGACCACCCGGGAAGCAGACATGAGTGGGCACGGCTAGCCAAACGCGCCCGGCGCGTCAGCCTCGCCTGCGTAGTCGATCTCCAGGATCGTGAAGCTCGCAGGACCCGCTGGGCGGCGGACGATGACCTCCTCGCCCTCCTCCTTGCCAACCAGCACCCGCCCCATGGGCGACTCGATGCTGATCAGCCCGTTTTCGACATCGGTCTCGTCGGGACCCACCAGCCGGTAGCGCACCGTCTCACCCTGCTCGGGCTCGAGAGTGACCCACGCGCCAAAGAACACGCGATCCTCATCGACCTCTCCGGGTTGCACGACCACGAGTTGATCAAAGCGCTTGCGGATGAAACGGATCCGACTGTCGATCTCCCGCAGGCGGCGCTTGCCGTAGATGTACTCGGCGTTTTCGGAGCGATCGCCCATCGCTGCCGCTTCCTGGACCTCGAGTGTCACCCGCGGTCGTTCGGTCTTCCACAAGCGTTCGAGTTCCGCCTGGAGCCTCTTGACGCCCTCGGGCGTGATGCAGCTCTTCCTGGATCGCTCGGGTGTCGCCACGGAGGGAGCATCGCTCGCTCGAGAAAGCGGGTCAACGGATCGCCTGGACGACCGGGGCCGGAGCGGTTTCTATCCGTACATCGATCTGCCCAGTCGGGAGTCGATCACCAGCTCACATCGACCGCAGAGGCCCGATGGTTTGAGTTGTGGTCCGAAGAATGTGCCTTTCGAGTCCGCAGGTCTTCTCGGAGCAGGCCATCTGACCCGTTCCCTGGACTCAGTACGCGTAAGAGAGTTCGTGACTCCGTCCGCCCGGCAGTCTGCGGGTCGGAATGCGCCGCTCG
>JAAELY010000015.1 GCA_024226335.1 bacterium | reverse complement strand
TCGAGGCTATCAGAGCCCGCCGGAGTCTCGTGTGCTCCTGTACTCGCATACAGCTTGCGTGGAATTCGCGAGGGGTTCTGCCCTGATTTCACGGACACATCCAAGAAGGCTGTGGACTTCCCCCGGCCTCGTGGACATTTAGAGGCCGCGGTTTGAGGCGATTTCAAACGCCTCGGGACTGACGTCACCAAGATGGCTATGGCGACGGGTTCGATTGTAGAACATCTCGATGTACTCGAAGACATCTGCCTTCGCGAGATCGCGCGTTAGGTCGAGGCGACCTCACCGGTCGGCTTTCGCTTGCGCGCCGCCTCCGCTCTGGGAGGTCGCGCCAGCCGGTCCTTCTTGGCGTGCGCCTTCGCCGGGTACGGTCGCTTGGCACGTTCGGGTCGCGAACCGCGTTCTGGTCGTGGACTCCGCTGTGGCGCAACTCCGTTGAGTCGCTGAATTACAACGCCCGGATCGCGGCTGTCGGGCTTGCGAGTCTTCGCCTGGAATGCCTGCGCCGCTCGGCTCGCGATCTGAAACGTCGAGTGGTCGGACTCGATTCGAATGGCACCGACCACCTGCCCGGAAACGCCTCCGCGACGACAGACCTGCGAGAGGATCGCCTTGGGGCTCGCCCCTTTGCTCCTTCCCCAACTGAGCGAGAAGGTCACGAAGTCCTGCTGATACTTTTCGAAACGCTCTTTCTCCGAGGCGACCGCTGGACTGAGGTTTTTGGGTTCGCAGGGCAGGCCCGAACTCGCCATGTCGAGCAGCGCAGCCACGACCGCTGCCGGCTCGCGCTCCGCAAGCAGGCCGGCCGCGTACTCGAGCTGTTGCTCGGTGCGCCCATCGGTCGAATCGATGCGCTCCCACAACTCGCGTCGCAACTGCTTGCGCGCGGCCTTGCGCACCTGGCTCGGCCCCGGGGCGGGCTGCCAGTCGACTTCGATTCCCAGGATCGAGATCAGCCTGCGCATACGCCGCTCCTGCGACGTCGGAATCAGCATCAGGCTTCGACCCTGACGTCCCGCCCTGCCCGTACGCCCACTGCGATGCACGTAGGTCTCGGCGTCGAAGGGGGTATCGAGATGGATGACGGTTTCAATGTCGGGTACGTCGATCCCCCGCGCGGCCACGTCGGTCGCAACGATGATCTCGACGCTGCCATTGCGAAACGCATTCAGCGCGCGCGTGCGCTGTGCCTGCGGCAGGTCGCCACTGAGCGGTTGCGCGCTGAAGCCGTCGGCGACCAGGCGCTCCGCGATATCCGCCGCATCGACCCTTCGCTGTACGAACAGCAAGGAACGCGAACCGCGCGAGAGCAGCAACAGATTCACGAGTGCCAGATAACTTTCGCGCGGGCGCACCAGGTGCGCGACGTGCGTGATATCAGGGTGCGCATCTTCCGCGCGTGTGCCTTGGAGGTTCAGCGGATTCGACTGGAAGCGATCGGCCAGACGGAGCACGCTGCGCGGGAAGGTCGCCGAAAGCATGTGACTGCTGCGCTCCTTTGGCAGCGCATCGAGAATCGCTTCGAGCTCTTCGCGGAATCCCATGTCGAGCATGCGGTCGGCTTCATCGAGCACGACGTGCGCGACGCGATCACAGGCCATGACTCCGCTGCGAATATGATCGAGCAAGCGGCCGGGCGTCGCGATGACGATCGAGGGCTTGCGAGAGAGCGCACTGCGCTCGCTCATATAGGAAGCGCCGCCCATCACGCCTTCGACGCGAACTCCCGGAATTCCGGCATAGAGCCAGCGCAGTTCGTCGCGAACCTGATTCACGAGTTCGCGGGTCGGGACGATCAGCAGCGCCTCGGTCGCGCGCTCGCCTCCCGACTTCTCGATGAAGTGACGGCCCAGTGCGATGCCGAGAGCGACGGTCTTGCCCGAACCGGTCTGGGAGGCGATTCGCAGATCGCGAACGGTTTGCCCCGGCTCGGTGGCCTGCACAGCCTGGATGACAGCCAGCTGAACGGGTGTCAGTTGCTCGAAGCCGCGCTTCTGGAGCGCGGCGGCAATTGACTCTGGAACGCCGTGAAAAATCTCATCTGTCATGACTGGGGCCTCGCCACAGAAAGGGTCTTGGAACCTCGGAGGCGGCTTTGCAGCGGGCCCGGGCGCGCCCTCAACCAATGGAGGCGCAGGAGCGGACGCTAGCACGTTCCGCTCCTCGGGGCATGTCGCCGGCCCTCTCAGCCCTTCATGAAGGAGTACAGGTGCTGAGCCAGGAAGCCGTGCGGAAGCGGCTTGTTCACGACTCCATAGCTATCGAGCCAGCGGCCGTGATTGCCCAGATAGGTGCCGAAGATCATGCCGATGATGGGCAGATTGGCCGCGTAGTTCCGATCGATCGCCTCGGCATCCGCCAAATGGTGCCAATGGTGAATGTGCGGTGTCGCGAACACATAGGCCAGCGGCCCGAAGCGCTGGCGGGTATTCGAGTGGATCAAGAGACCCTGAATCCCGACCCAGACCACATACGCGCCGAGAAAGATCGAGATGACGCCGCTAATCCGCCCCTGGCGACTGCCGGATCCCAACAGTCGACAATGGGCGATTCTGTCGGGTAGATTGGGGCTCTGTACTTCCTATCCGCTGGAGTTCCTCGTGGCGGGCGATGGCTTCCATCGGGTCCGCCGAGAACTTGGTCCAAACCCCATTGAGTGCTTCACCCCCGACGTTATCGATTGCTCTCGCTCATCTCCCGCTCGCTGGAATGCAGAACGATCAGACCAGTGCCGTGGCCGCATCGAGCCCGAGTTCCAAACGCCCCATAGTGCTGGCGCCCTGCAAGGGATCCAGTGCCGCGTGGGTCGTCATGGCTTGTGCGTCTCGGAAGGCGCGCTGGATGGGGCTCGACTTGAAGATCCCGTGTGCGCCGCTTGCCGCGGCGAGCTTCGCGGTCACTTCCTGGCACGCGCGAATCCCCAGGCCAACGTCGCGCTTGTACCGAGCCCGCTCTTCCATGGTGAACTCGTGCTTCTCAGACGTCAGCCGGGCAATCTCGGCGAGGTCGCGCTCCCAGAGAAGATCCACGGCATCCATCGCGTAGGTGGCCTCACCGATCAGGATGTGGACGGGAGTCTGCTCGGACACCTTCTCGGCGCTGTAGGTGACCTGCCTAACCTTGGATCGCTCGATGAACGCCGAGTACGCCCCACGCGCGAGTCCGAGCGCAGGCCCGGCCAGGGCGAAGAGCAGAATGGTTGCGAACGGAACACGGTAGAGGGGACTGTCCGAATAGAGTTCCCGCCCCGGGGAGTGTCCGTTGAAAGCGTCGATGAGGGAAATGGAGCGATACTCCGGCACGATCGCCCCGTCGACCACGATGTCCTTGCTACCGGTTCCCGCCAGACCACTGACATACCAGTTGTCCTCGATCCGATACTCTTCCTGGGGCACCAGAAACATGCGCAGGTCAGGGAGGGGACCATCGGAAGGAACGGCGGCGCCTACCATCATCCAGCGGGAGGCATCGCAACCGCTGGCAAACGACCAGCGCCCGCTCAGCAGGATGCCGCCATCGACCCGCTCGGCCGTGCCGGTGGGCGCAAACGAGGCCGCCAGCAGAGTCTCCGGGTCGTCCCCCCACACGTCCTTCTGGGCCTGCTCCTCGTAGAGCCCCAGCATCCAGTTGTGGATCGCCAGGATTCCCAGGCACCAACCGGTCGACCCACAGCCACGAGCGAGTTCAGTAGTCGCCCGGACGAGCGAGACCGGATCCAGTTCAAACCCTCCGAAGGCCCGAGGCTGAACGAGCTTGAACATCCCCGCCTCGCGCAGTTCGCGAACTGTTTCCGGCAGAATTCTGCGTGCTTCTTCGGTCTTTTCCGCCCGATCGGCGGCGGCCGCGGTAAGCGCGCGGGCGGCGGGGACGACGTCTTCGAGCTTCATGGGGTGGCCTCCTCGGTTTTGACTGATTATTGACTATAGTCAGTTTTGGTATATAGTCAATCATGAATTCGGTCAAGGGCATCAATATGGAAGCGGAAGGCTGCGAAACGCCGGAGACGACCCGCAGCCAGCGGAGACGCGCGGAAACAAGGGCTCGAATCGTGGAAGCGGCGGAGCGCTTGATGCGCGACCGGGGCGTCGAGGCCGTGACCATCCACGACATCACCGAAGCCGCCGACGTGGGACACGGCACCTTCTACCTCCATTTCCTGACAAAGGGAGACGTGCTGGGCCCGATCGTCGATCGCCTGGTCGATCGACTGCACGAGCGCGTGAACCGGGCCACTGGAGGTGCAGAAGACCCCGCCTTTCGCCTGGCCACCGGCCTTCGCATCGCGCTTCGCAGCATCCTCGGCGATCCCCTCTGGAACTGGTACGTGTTCCACTCGGGAACACCGTTTCGCGGGATGGCCGAAGGAATGAGCGGCCCTCCCGAAGAAGACCTGGCTCGGGGTGTGGCGAGCAGACGTTTTCGCATCGAAGATCGGCGCACGACCTGGAACTTCGTGGACGGCGCGCTGACCGGCGTACTCAATGCGTTGAATCTGGAAACGTTAGGCGACGATGCGATCGAGACCAGCGCCGCGATGGTCTTGCGCATTCTCGGCATCGACGCCGAAGAAGCCGCTCGCATCGCGCACCTTCCCCTGGAGCAACACTGAGCCAGGCGTGCAATGCTTCCATATGGCCTATCAAACCTCGAAGGGACTCCAAGAGGCAATTGCGCTGGTCCCATACCGCTATCCTCGTCAGGAACATGGACGATATGCTCGACTTCTAAACGAACGTGCTCGGCTTCGAGATCACGGACCGGGGCCCGTTTCCGGCCCCCGGCGCCGAAGGTTCTGAGATCGTGTTCCTCAGCCAGAGCGACACTAATCACCACCAATTCGCATTCGTGGACGGACTCCGGGACGAGAACCCACCCAACACAGTCGATCACTTCGCATTCCGGGTGGATTCACTCGACGACGTGAAGCTCATGGACGCGCGACTCGCCGAGGACGGCCGGGTGGGCAATCGCCTTCCACTCACGCATGGCAATGCCTGGTCAATCTACTTCAAGGACCCGGAAGGAAACGGAATCGAGATCTTCTGCGACAGCCCGTGGCACGTCCAGCAACCCCAGGCCTCGGGCTGGGACAGAGACAAGTCCAATGATGAGATCCTCGACCAGACCCGGCGCGACTTCAAAAGCAATCCCGCGTTCGGACCCATCGAAGACTTCTACCAGACACGATCCGAAGAGCTGAAGCGTCGTTAGCGCGTATTGGAGGAGCCGGCCGGAGTCGGTCCCACGTCCCAGAATCCCATGTCTCAGAATTTCGCGACCGGCAGGCCACCTCCGCAAGTCAACGTCCGGAGGGGTTTTCACCCGCCCTTCGGGCGCCGCTCGATCTAGATAAGGGTTTACTTTGTAAATTTACGTCGTAAGATCGATCTGTGCCCCGAAGCCTGACCAGTGAACAGGTCCACTCCTTCCGAGGCGATCTCTGTGCGATCGCGACGCGCCTGTTCGCAGAGCGAGGTTTCGAGGGAGTCACCCTGCGCGCCATCGCCGAGGAGATGGGCTGCAGCGCGATGACCCCCTACCGCTACTTCGAAAACAAAGAAGAGATCTTCGAGGCGGTTCGGGCTGCAGCCTTTGGCCGATTGAGCAACCGGATGCAGCAGATCGCACGACACGAGCCCGATCCTTTCCAGCGGATCATCGCGCTCGCGCATGACTACGTGCAGTTTGGACTCGACGAACCGGCCGCCTATCGCGTGATGTTCCAGCTCGACCCCCGAAAGCTGCCGGAGGCAGCCGACGCCCAACCCGAATCCGAAGCCCATCTCGAATCTGGCTGGCAGACACTCTGCGACGCCATGAGCGGAGCCGTTGCTGCGGGGAAAATCCACGGCGACCCGGTCACCCTCGCACATGTCTCCTGGGTCTCTCTTCACGGCATCGTGACCCTCCACTTGTCCGGCAAGCTGAACCTGGGCCGCAGTCTCGATGATCTGGTCGAACCGTTTCTCCGCAATTTCATCGACGGGGCCAAGCCGCGCTCCCCCGCCTGAGGATCCAAGCCATGTCGAAACCCCTCGTCCTCTCTTTGCTGGCGATCTCGATCGTCGGACTCCTTTTCAGCCTCTGGCCGACGAGGTCCGTATACACCACAGAGATCGCGTCACCCGATCATGGCGATCTGCTGCCGATTGAAGCCCACTCGGTGCACTTCGAGAACGAGTACACCGTACTGGAGCACCACGCCGGTCGCGTTGTTGCCCGTCGGACGAGCGAGCTCGGCTTCGAACGTTCCGGGCGTCTCGAGCGCGTCTTCGTCGACATAGGCGCAGAGGTCGAGTCCGGCCATTTGTTGGCCATCCTCGATACCCGGGTTTTGCGCGCATCCGAGCGCGAAGCGGTCGCTCGACTCCAACAAGCAACCGCGCGAAAAGAGCTGGCGCGGCGCACCCACGCTCGGCGTCGCGAGCTGCAACGTGGTAACCATCTCTCATCCCAGCATCTCGACGAGGCCCAGGCCGAACTCGAGATCAGTTCGGCAGAGCGGAGTGCTGCGCGAGCCGCTCTGGAGCGCATCCGACTGGAACTGGAACTCTCCGAACTGCGCGCGCCCTTCGCTGGACAGGTCGCAGCCCGGAGCCTCGATGAGGGGACGATCGTGGCACCGGGTCGATCGGTGCTGCGTCTCGTGGAGTCCGCGGAACTCGAGGTCCACGTCGGACTTCCCACAGCAACGGCAGCGAAGCTCGAGGTCGGCGGACTGTTTCACTTCGAAATCGGCCGGAATCTGCACTCCGGAGTGCTGCGCTCCGTCGTCGCAGAGGTCGAGGCGTCTTCGCGTACGATCCTGGCGATCTTCGAGCTGGAAGGCGATGTAACCGAACTCAACACTGGCGACCTCGCCCGGCTCTCGGTCGAACAGCGGCAACCCACTCGAGGCGCGTGGCTGCCGATCGCAGCACTCGGCGAAGGCAGACGAGGCCTGTGGTCGGCCTTTGCGCTCGTCCCGGATCCTGCCAACCACGACGCTAAAGCGCACCGGGTAGAACGAAGACAGATCGAGGTCCTCCATACCGAAGCCAACCGGGCATTCATCCGCGGCACCCTCGTAGACGGAGACCGCGTCATCGCAGCAGGCCTGAACCGCGTCGTTCCCGGACAGCGCGTTCGCATCGAGGCCCCGGAATGACAGATATTTTCTACCGCAACCCGCGCCTGCTGATCCTGACCATCGGCCTGGTCATCGTCGCGGGCCTCGCAGCCCTGCAGACCCTGCCGCGCCAGGAAGATCCCGCCATGGCGCGACGTTTCGGCAACGTCACAACGAACTACCCGGGTGCGAGTGCAAAGCGCGTCGAATCTCTCATCACGGAGAAGATCGAGGCGGAACTCCGCAAGCTCCATGAGATCGACGAGATCAGCTCCTTCTCGCGCAGCGGCGTATCCATGGTGAATATCGACCTGGCAGACGAGTACTCCGAGGACGATGTCGACGTGGTCTGGTCGAAAGTGCGCGACAGGATCGCCGACGTAGCCGAACGCCTGCCCAGCGGTGCCGGTGCGCCCGAACTCGAAGACGGCACTTCGACCGCCTTGAGTCTACTCGTCGGCTTGACCTGGACGCAGGACGGAGAACCGAACCTCGCGATCCTCAACCGACTCGCCAAGGAACTCGAAAGCCGCTTGCGCAACGTCGCGTACACGCGCGAAACGAAAATCCTCGGCGGCGCAGAGGAGGAGATCCGGGTCACAATCGACCCGCTCGCCCTCGCCTCTATCGGCCTGACGGCCCAAGAGGTCTCTTCGCGAATCACGACGGCCGATTCGAAGGTCCCGGCGGGGCAGTTGCGGGGAACGACGAACGATCTCGTCATCGAGATCTCCGGAGAGCTTCGCACCGTCGACCGGATTCGCTCCATCCCGCTCCGCCGGAGCTCCGACGGCCGGTTGCTGAATGTGGGAGACGTCGCGCGTGTCGAGAAGACCGTACGCGAACCGGCTGAATCGATCGCCCTGCTAGGCGGGCGACGGGGTATCGCGATCTCGGCGACGATGCAAGACGCCCACCGGGTGGACCTCTGGGCGGAG
>JAAELY010000014.1 GCA_024226335.1 bacterium | reverse complement strand
TTCCGATGGCGAAATCACCGCGTCGTCGAAGAGACCACAGGCATCGTCATCCCCTCCAGCAGCGCTTCGTACATCATCGGGCGTGACCCTGAACCGCGGGACTCTTCGCGCTCGTACTACTTCGACGCCGAAGGACGCCCGGCAAACGATACGATCGAGAAACTCGAACAAGAATTCTGCCTTGAGTTCTTCGTCCAGTTCGGACGGATCTACGCACCACCGCAGCGTCAGGTCGTCGATCGCAACGATAAGAAGCAATGGGATGCTGTGCTGGAGAGCTTGGGGCTCGGTAAGAATGCTGGGCTCCAGCCATCGGAACGTCTCGGCATCTCCTCAAGGACGGCCACGGACTCAGAGGCGTTCGACCGCCAGATGCGGAGGGCGGGCTGGACGGGCTCAGCGCCGAATCCCAGCTTGGCCCGCGATCGGTGCCGACGCAACGTGATCACGGTTCCACGGTCTGCCTGGCGACGCAGTTTGGTCATTCGGCTCTTGCTCATTTTTCCCGCTCGGGACAGACGCGACCCACTAGTTTTGAAGATGGCTGAGTTCCTTAGCCGCTACGAGAACTGGCACGAATGGTGGTTTGACCCAGAACTCGCGACGGTTCGCAACGAGATTCGTGACGACTCGTGGAAGAGTGCGATGGTTCGAGCACTGGAGTCAGCCGCGTTTCGACGAGCATTGGCGCACCTACCCGTTGAGCTGTCGCAGGAGACTGCGGACTTCGATTTCAGGTACGGGGGTTCTCGGTATCGCTTTGTCGTTCGGAAGCGACAACCTAATGAGACCGAAGCGGGTCACGAGCGAAAGGTCAAATTGCTCATGGTACTCTCCGGCGTGAAGTACGCCTTCAAGAAACATCGTCGCGTTGATGCGACTGTTCTTGCGGCTGCCGTTCACATCGCACAGAGGGTACTCGTCGAGCCGGAAGAACTCGCGAACCGAAGACTCGTTTACGACGAAATCGCGAAGGTCTTTGGACTCACACCTCGGCAAATTCGATCGATGGTGAGCCGCATCCGATGCAGCTTGGATCCTCCTCACAAGATCGCGGACTTGGTGAATCGAGGCCCTGGGCGCCCAACTGCGAACAGAAACAGTCCGCGATTCGGTCACGAGGTGCGTGCCTCGATACAGGTTCCTGCGTCACCGGAAGGGCGAGCCGCGATGGCCGAGCGGGCCGAGCGCATGATCGACGAGGCAAACCGATTGGAGCACTCCTGGAGCCGGTCGCCGGACATGAGCGCAAAACCGCCTGGCCCCCGGACGATTCACAAAGCTCGTCGCCTGCGCAAGGACGGAATCGCCATTCTCAATCGACTCAAAGACACCGCGCCGCCAATATCTGACTGATTCCAAACCACTTGCGCGAATAACCCCGTCGATTTCCCAGGGTCCTGTCGTCGGAGACACAAGGTGTCACGACCGGGATCATCGATGGAGGTTTTCGCGATGCCCACTGATACCCACGACACGCTACTTACTGCAGAGGAAGTCGGCCGCATTCTGCGGTTGAAGCCGGCGACGGTCTACGAGGCAGCCGCGTCTGGCCGGATCCCCAGTGTTCGACTTTGGCGAGGCCAACGCAAAGCGCTGGTTCGATTTCGACGCGACGACATCGAAGAACTGATCCGCGACCGGACTCATCGCGGCTCCCAGGGGGCGTCATGAGCGACCCGACGCATCTCAACGCCGCCCTGAAATACGCGAGAAACGGAATGGCAGTCTTCCCTGGCCACAGTGTTACCGGCGATGGACGGTGCACGTGTGGCCGCGCGAAGTGTAGTTCGCCAGGCAAGCATCCCCGCATTCGGGAATGGCAACGCAAGGCGAGCACCAGCGAACTGCGGATCCGAGAGTGGTGGCAACGATGGCCCGAAGCCAACATTTGCATCGCCACTGGCCAGGTGAGTGGCGTCGTCGTTCTCGACGTTGATCCCAGACACGACGGCGACCGGAGCCTGCAAGAGTTCGAGAGCATTCACGGTAGCTTACCGTCCACTCCGGTATGTCGTACCGGAGGTGGCGGATCCCACTTCTACTTCCTCGCTCCCGACGGCGCGTTCCCTAACAAGGCGAACGTGCTTCCTGGACTCGACATTCGTGGCGACGGTGGCTACGTCGTCGCCCCCCCATCACTTCATGAAAGCGGAGAAACATACCAATGGGCAATCAACCTTCAGCCTCGCTAGGCCCGATGCCAGACTCGCTGGTTGAATTGGTGACAGCGAAGAAGCGCCGATCGAAGAAGAAGACGAACTCAAGCACGCGAACTTGCTTGCCTCGCTACGCGCAAGCGGCGCTGGAAGCAGAGGTGGCCGCGGCTCGCGAAGCAACCGAAGGGGCACGAAACGAGACGCTCAACACATCCGCGTTTTCGCTTGGCCAGCTTGTGGGTGGTGGAATACTCACGAGGCAACTCATAGAAACCGATCTCCTTCGCGCCTCTGAAGACAACGGTCTTGTGACGGACGACGGTCTCGACTCCGTTGAAGCGACGATCCGGTCCGGTCTCGACGCGGGGATTCTGGAACCTCGAACGATCCCGACCGACGGAGGGCGTTCGGAATCAAGCGGAAAGCGCCCTGTGATCGAGATCACTACCGAGGTGCAGGAGGTCGTCGATGCAGCTTTGGACGCGCTGGCAATCAACGCTCCGGGAAAGATCTATGTCAAGGCCGGTATCCTCGTCAGGGTCACTCGACACTTTAAGAAGAAAAAGGGATACACCCGCGCCCCTGACGCTCCGCTGATCAGCCCGCTTCCCGACCCTCGGCTCTACGAGCTGATGGCGCTCTCGGCCAAGTGGGTGAAGTTCAGCAGAGACGACTGGGTGCCTTCGCTCCCCCCCAGGTGGGCGGTAGATGTTCTTGCAGCCCGAGGTCGTTGGACATTCCCCTACATCGAAACGGTCGTGGAGACCCCGACGCTTCGGCCTGATGGAACGATCCTCCAGGAGCCTGGGTATGACGAAGCGTCCGCATCCTTGTACGTTCCTAACGCCGATTTCCCTCGCATCTTCGACAAGCCAACTCGGGAGGACGCAAATCGAGCTGTGGCAGAGTTGTTCGAGCCGTTTGCCGAGTTTCCCTTCAAATCGCTGGCGGATGGATCCGTACTTCTCGCGTGCATCCTCACCACTCTAGCCCGACCTGCGATCGAGGGGCCGACGCCAATGTTCGTGTTTAGAAAGAACGCCCCCGGCGTTGGCGGTTCGCTGGCCGCCGACGCGGTCTCGGTCATAGCCACGGGTCGGACGGCCTCTCGGATGACTCTCACTCCCGACTCACGAGAGTTGCGGAAGCTGATTCTTACCCTGGCGATTGAGGGATCCCAACTGGTGTTGTTCGACAACCTCGAAGGCGCAATCGGATCACCGATTCTGGCCGCAGCTATCACGTCGGAGACGTGGGCCGATCGACTGCTCGGCGTTAGCAAGGTTGTGCGGGCTCCTCTACGCCCAACTTGGATCGCAACGGGCAACGGTCTCACATTCAACCGGGATCTGGGCCGTCGCGTGATGCTGAGTGACATGGTCTCCGACCTTGAACACCCGGAAGATCGGTCGGATTTCCGGCACAAGGACCTGATCGCCTACGTTAGCAAGTCCCGCCCCCGTCTAGTCGCGGCTGGGTTGACCATCCTTCGAGCCTACTGCCTCGCCGGGTGCCCCAAGCATGGCAAGCCAAGCAAGGGCAGTTTCGTCCCATGGGACAACCTGGTGCGAGGGGCACTCGTCTGGGCCAATGCTGACGATCCCGTGGAAACCACTAGGCGCCTACGGGCTGAGGCTGACACCGATCTCGAGGGCCTTCGCAGCGCCCTGCGCATCTGGCGAGAGATGTTTCACGAGCCCATAACCGTGGCGAAGGCCATCGAAGTCGCGAGGGACCGGAACTCGGAACTACTCGACTCTCTGGCCACGCTTTGTGACTGCTCGACAGATCGGCTGGACAGCAGCCGTCTAGGCTACGCGCTGCGGAAATATCGCGAGCGTGTGGTCGAGGGCTTCCGATTCACCAAGCCGCACGACGACGGCAGCAAGGTGGGGCTATGGACGGTCGAGCGCGTTTAATGGGGATTCCGGAGATCGGAGATGCCGGAGATGATCTGACCCGAGCCAGAAAAAAACAGACGACTAATACTGGTCCCGTTTTTTTCCGAACCGAGCCAAACCATCTCCGGGATCTCCGGCATCTCCGGATCGATCTCGCCGATCTTGCCCGCCTATTCGCCCGAGGCTACCTGCGGTTAACACAACAGCGCGGAACTGCCCCGTTTCTTGGCGATGGAGAGCCGCAGAAACCGCTTGATGTTTC
>JAAELY010000013.1 GCA_024226335.1 bacterium | reverse complement strand
TCTTCGGGTTGAATTTCTTCGGGTCGAATTTCGCTCATCGACTCAGCCTAGCAGTCCGTTGAAAAGCCCGCTTTTTCGTCGAGTTCAGCCCGAGCAGGATATGGCGCCGAGCCCCTTGAAAGCACGCTCTGTCGTAGACTGGCCCGATCTGGAGGTGCGGATGGCCACGGACGATGTTCTTATCGAGGTTGACGAGCGTATCGCGATCCTCACGCTCAACCGCCCTCGCTATCGAAATGCTCAGAGTTGGGCCCTGCTCGACGCGCTCGACGCTCGCCTCGATGAGGCGATGGCGAACCCCGATGTTCGCGTCGTGGTCGTGAGGGGAGCCGGAGAGCACTTCAGTTCCGGACACGATCTGGGTACTCCCGAGCAAAAGGCGGACCAGGAAGCCAGGGAAATCCCACCGCGCGGCATCGAGTTCTACGAGAATTTCCGCAAGTACAACCTCGACTACACGCTCAAGTGGCGAAATCTCCCCAAGCCGACGATTGCGATGGTGCAAGGCTATTGCATCTTCGGCGGTTGGATGATTGCGGCTGCAATGGACCTCGTCTTCGCAAGCCCCGATGCGCGTTTTCTCGCCGGGTTGGTCGAGTATTTTTCGATCCCGTGGGATATCCACCCTCGAAAGGCGAAGGAACTGATCTTCGAGAGCCGCTTTCTCGAGGCTGAAGAAGCTCGCGAACTGGGTTTCGTGAACCGCGTCTATTCAAGTGAAGAACTCGAGGTTGAGACCCGTGCCTACGCGCATCGAGTGGCACGAAACGGTCGGACCGTATTGCGCATGTCGAAACTGGCCGTCAACAAGGCGCAGGATATCCAGGGCTATAGTGCCGCGATGGAGGCCGCGTTTGCGGATTTCCTCGTTATGGCCTCACACGGTGGGGGGCGCCGCGGAGACGAAAATCGGCTCGGAGCCGTAGATCTGGCGCTGCGCGGACGGAATGAAGGGGACCCCGAGTCGTAGGCCTGCTCGCGTGGCGCGTAACGGCTCGGCTAGTCCTCCCAATCGGTTTCGATGTCGCCGGATACGGGCAATGTGACGATGAAGACCGCTCCCACGCCTGCTTCGCCTTCGGCTGCAATCGTTCCCCCGTGCCGTTCCGAAATGCGTCTCGCGATCGCCAGTCCCACACCCGTCCCCGAGTATTCAAGCTGGCCGTGCAGGCGCTGAAAGACTTCGAAGATCTTTTCCCCGTGTTCCTGAGCGAAACCGATGCCGTTGTCGGCGACTCGGATTACGTAGTTTTCGATCTCGTCGGATGGGAGTTCTCGTTTTCCGGCCTCAGCGGCGATGCGGATCTCCACAGGGACGTCGGATTTGCGGTACTTGATTGCATTGCTGATCAGGTTCTGAAACAGCTGGCGGAGTTGTGCCTTGTCGCCTCTGAGCGTCGGCAACTCGCGAACGTCAATCGTCGTGCCCGTTTCGCTGATGAGAACCTCGAGATCAGACACGACCTCGCCCATGATGCGGTTCAGGTCTGTCTCTACGAACGCTTTGTCGGGACGATTGACGCGAGAAAAGGCCAGAAGATCCTCGATCAGGTCTGACGTTCTCTCGGCGGAGCTGAGGATGCGATTGAGATAGTCAGCTCCCTGTTCGCCCAAAGATGTCCCGAAACCCGATAGCAGACGGTCTCCGAACGTTCGTATCTTGCGCAGCGGCTCCTTCAGGTCGTGCGATGCAACATGCGCGAATCTCGTGAGTTCTTCATTTGATCTTCGGAGGGATTTCTCTCGACTGGAGAGCCGGCGTTGCGCGATCTGTCGCAATTCGAGTTCCTTCTCTGTTCTCCTGACGGAGGTATGCAATTGGTCATTGGCGTCTTGCAGTTCTTCTCCGATTCTCTGCGCTTCCGTGAAGTGGGTCCGGGCCAGCCAGAGAATTCCCACACTCATCCAGATCGCCAGGATCGCGTAGGCGCGATTGGTCATGACCACCCAGAAAATGCCGCCATCTGGCGACAGGAAATGCCCGGTGATGGTCAGTGCGGTCCCGGCCAAACCCAGGTAGGCGAGGGCCCGTTTCTCGCGGAACCACCAACCGATGGCAACGAGCGCCACATACGGCACTCCACCGGCAATCCCAAGAGGCGTGGACAGATCGAGAACCAGAACGGCCGCCGCGGTGATCGCCGCGGCCATGGCTACTCGGGCTTCGGAGTATCTCGAGTTCATGTGTCGCACCAAGGACGTCATTGACGTTCGCTCGTTATGGAAAAGCTCGTCTGTCGCAAGAGAATAGGAGCCGGAATAATCGACAAGTATGTTATGCGAGTATGTGAAATCAAGACGGGAAATCAACGGCTTCGCAGGCGAACTGTGATGGGTTCAGGGCGTGAATAGCGAGCGCGTTTGATTCTGTCTATCCGAACCTCCCAGTAGGCGAATTCTTGGACTGATCGCCGCGGGGATCAACCCAGGTTCGTCGATTCGGACCGGCGAATTCACGCCGAAATTCTCTCTCGCAGGCGGGTGTTTCAGCTCGTGGATCGTTTCTTCGCACTGTGGCATGCTCGGCCTCGTGATTCCCATTCGTGCCGATGCCTGGTCCCTGTTCTGCGAGTTCAACGCGACGGACTCGTTGCGAAAGCACGCTCTCTCCGTCGAAGGCGTAATGCGCCACTTTGCGCGCAAGCGCGGAGGTGACTCCGAACTCTGGGGTATCTGCGGCATCCTTCACGATCTGGACTGGGAGATGTTTCCTGAGGAACACTGTCAGCGCGCCGTGACCATCTTGAGCGAACGCGGCTTCCCAGACGAAATTGCGCGTGCAGTCGCGAGTCATGGCTGGCAGATCTGCAGTGACGTCGAGCCGAAAAGCGATCTGGAGCGCTGTCTTTACGCGGTTGACGAACTCACCGGTCTGATCGCGGCTACGGCCCTGGTGCGTCCGAGCCGCAGTGTCCTCGACATCAAACCGAAATCGGTCAAGAAGAAGTGGAAGGACGCCCGCTTTGCAGCCGGTGTCGATCGCTCGATCATCGAGCGCGGCGCCATGATGATCGAAATGGAGATCGGCGATCTCATCGCTGAAACGATCCAGGGAATGCGTGAAGTCGCTACCGAGATCGGCCTCGCCGGAGATGCGCTTGTCGAGTAGTGAACTCGCCGCAGTGCTGACGTGCCCGGCTGGCAGAACTGTTTACTCGATGGAATCCGCATTCTGTCCAGGCAGAGGCGAAACAGAAGGAGAGGAATCATGATCTGGCTCTTGCTAGGAGTTCTCTTGTGGAGTGGAGCGCATCTCCTGCCGAGCGCCGGGGCTTCGCAACGCGCGCGCCTCATCGAGCGACTCGGTCAGGCGTACCAGGGTCTTTTCGCGCTGACGATCCTGGTCTCCATGGGGCTGATGATCTTCGGCTGGCGCTCGACTGTGCCGAGTCCTGTCTACGGAGCACCCGGTTGGAGTCGAACGGTGGCGCCCATACTCGTTTTCGGCGCACTTTTTCTTTTCGCAGTCGCGGGACTGCCCAGCAACTTCAAGCGTCTGGTCCGACACCCCCAATTGACAGCGGTGGCGACCTGGTCCGTCGCCCACCTAGTCGCGAACGGTGATCTGCGCTCGCTCGTGCTCTTCGGCGGTCTCGGCGCCTGGGCCATCGTGGCCATCCATTTCATCAATCGCCGGGACGGCGCCTGGCAGAAACCCGATCCTCTGCCGATGGCGGGCGAGTGGAAGCCGCTGGTCGGGGCGATCGTGGTGTTTGGCATTCTCCACGCGGTGCACGTCTACATCGCGGGAGTCCCCGCGCCGCCGCAATTCTAGGAGAGCACGGGGCAGGTCCTTCGGTCCGGGTGTCTGCGAGTACCTAAATACAGCAAAAATTCATATTTGGCGGAATCGAGTCGATACAGGCCTCGGGAGTCCGGGGGGATCTTCTAGAGCTTGCTCGCCGTATGGGGGGGCAGTGCGTCGAGGTTTCCCATGCCCGAGACAGCCGGTACCCAGTCTGCCGAGCCCGTCCGCGTCCTGCTGGTAGAAGACGATCCGGCAGACGCACTGATCACGACGCGGATGCTTCCGAAGAGCTACCAGGTGACACACGTGGACACCTGGGACGGAGCGCGTCTCGAGATCTACAGCCATCACCACGATGTGATTCTTCTCGATCTCGGTCTTCCCGACGTGGCCAATGAAGCGTTGTTGGCGCACGCACTGTCCGAGGCGCAGGACATCCCGATCATCATCATGACGGGGCGCGATGATTCAGAGCTGGCGGTACAGGCCGTCAGGCTCGGGGCGCAGGATTACCTGGTCAAGGGGGAGTTCCCCCAGGACTGGCTGGATCGGGCGATTCGTTATGCGATCGAGCGCGCCACGATTCACAAACACCTTGAAGAAACGCAACGTCGCCAGCTGGAACTGAAAGACGAGTTTATTTCGCACGTCTCGCACGAATTGCGCACGCCGCTCACCGCGATTCACCAGTTTGGCGGTATCTTGCGCGATGAGATCGCGGGACCGCTGACGCCCGACCAGAAGAACTACGTCGGGATCCTCATGAAGAACGTGAATCAGTTGCGCGACATGATCGAGGATCTGATGGAGGCGACGCGCGCCGAAGTCGGAAAGCTCGTCGTCACCCCGACTGCGCTTCGCGTCGAGGCCACGATCGAAGAAACGGTAGGAGGCCTGCACCAGGCGGCCACAGAGAAGGGACTGACGATCCGCACCGAGCTTGCCGAGGGAGGCGCCAGAGTGCTCGCCGACGACGGGCGGGTGCGCCAGGTGGTGGCCAATCTGGTGACCAACGCAATCAAGTTCACTCCGGAAGGGGGCGAGGTCGAAGTCGGATCGCTGATCGATCCCGAAGACCCGGAATTCCTGCGTGTCTGGGTCAAGGACACGGGCCGTGGCATCGAACCTGCCGCCCTGGAGCGCATATTCGAACGCATGCACCAGGAAGAGGATCTCGAGGCTTGTCGCAAGGGGATCGGGCTGGGTCTGTACATCTGCAAGGAATTGGTCACGCGACACGGCGGCCGCATCTGGGCTCAGAGTGTCGTAGACCAGGGCAGCACATTTCTCTTCACGCTCCCCTTGTTTTCGGTTGCGGGGCTGCTCTACCCGGTCGTCTTTCCGCTGGATGCCCACCCCAACGAAACGGTGAGCCTCGTGACCACGAGGATTCGCCCGCTCGATTTCAATGCGACGGTGCCGATCCAGACCGCTTTGCTCGACAAGGCCTACGAGATCCACAGCGACGCTGTGCTTCGCTACGGAGACGCACTATTTCCTCGTTCACATGGAGCCGGGCTCTCGGAGAACTTCTTCATCGTCGCCGCTACACAGGGTGATGGAGTCCGATCCCTGGTCAATCGTCTCACACGGGCCATGGCTCGTATCGGACTGGACAGCGTGAACGCGGGTTTCGAAGTGACCGCCGAGGTGATCGAGGTTCCCATATCCGGAGAAACTGATCCGCACTCCCGAGTGCGCGCCGTAACAGAGATCGTACTGGATGCTACGAAAAGGAGCAGGAGCAGATGAGCAAGAAGATCCTGATCGTCGATGACGATGCCGATATTCGCATGGGACTGGACGCCCGTCTTCGTGCAAGTGGTTACGACACCGTGTTCGCCGCCGATGGCGCCGACGCAACCCGCAAGGCGATGAAAGAGCGCCCGGATCTGATCCTTCTGGATCTGGGGCTGCCCGCCGGAGACGGTTTTGTCGTACTCGAGCGCATCCGCAACCGACCCGATCTGGCTGCGATTCCGGTGATCGTTCTCTCGGCCAGAGATCCGGAGCACAACGAAAAGAAGGCCCTCGATGCCGGTGCGCGAGCTTTCTACCAGAAGCCCGTCGAAGCGGACGTGCTGCTGGAGGGAATCGAGAGCGCCTTTCGTCTCCATGGGCATACCATCGGCTAGCTCCGAAAATCCGCTAATGGCACAAATGTCCGCTAAAGATCCAATCTGTCGCCACCGATGAACCCCTCCAGGGAACGGAGGTAAGAGATGGCGATCAGTACGTGTTTGGATATCCGGGGGGCCTGTTCTTCTGAAAAAGGCCCCCGTCTGTGCCCGGTCCCCGAAAGTCAGCCAGACCTGGCTCGCCCCAGGCTTCTGGTTGCGGAGGACGACCCCGACCTGGCTCAAGCGCTCGCGATTCTGCTGGGCGATGCCTATGACGTCTCAATCCGCGACAGAGGCCGCGACTTCGCGCAGAGCTTCGAGGTCGAGCGACCCGATGTGATGGTCGTGGACTACCAGCTCCCCGATATCAATGGACTTCGCCTGGTCGAGTCGCTCTGGCGCCGCCACGGGCGGGCAACGCCCGCGATCATGATCTCGGCGTACTCGAACCGCCGCGAAGCTTCGATCGAAGCCGGTTTCGAAGCATTCCTGCACAAGCCCTACGAGGCCCAAGCGCTCGCATGCGCAATTGAGCGGGCCATCCGCGCGCACTGACTTGCATTTTCCCGGAGCACGGAGCACCGTGACGCGGGGTTTCTTGCGCTGCTCCTCCCGACCTGAAGCCAGGCGAAAGTCTCTGTTACTCTCTCCGCGTGCCCGCAAAGAATCCCCTCGCGACCCGCCACTGGCTGCTGTCGAAATCGCCTTCGTGCTGGACCGTCTTTGCGGCCCTGGTGGTCGCGGTCTTGTTCTCGGCGAGCCCGTACAGCGCTAGCGCCGCTGCGATTTCGTTCGCACACGCATCCCCGGGCATCGATCTCGACGACGAGGATCTCGAGGAGACTCCTTCGGTCTGGGATACGCAGATCCGGGACCTCAGGCCGAAGTCGCTCGAGATCACGGCCGATGCGTTCTCGGCTGGGGCGCGTTTCGCTTTCACAGCCCAGATGGTTTCGAGTTTCGAGCATCCGGCGCAGGCCTCCGGCCCCCAGTTGCCCAGCGGGTTCCGCTCGGACGGGCTCGGGATCGCGGTAAGGGTGCCGGCTGGCCTGCTTCCTCTTCACTCGGCAGATCTCGAGCACTCCGGTCTGCAGGCCTATGACCTGGTTTTTCGCGATCAGGTCCTCGAAGACGGGGTTATTGACTTCCTCCACCTGGGACTGCCGCCGAAGATATCGACCGGCGCAGAGTGAGTCGAAGCCCCGCCTGCGCGGATCTGTGTAAGCATACGCCCCTTGGTCGAAGCCAGCCCCGAGCCCCGAAGTGACGCCAGTCGCGTAGCATCCGGCGAACTACGCCGCTCGACCATCGTCGCCTATTGCGCACCGATGATCGGCATGGGCTTCATGGGTATGCCCTTCAGTATCTGGCTGATGAAGTTCAGTACGGATGTGCTCCTGATTGCGCCCGGGTTGTTCGGCACGTTGTTCATGATGGGGCGGATCTGGGACGCGATCTCGGATCCGATTGCCGGTTTTCTTTCGGATCGCTCGACTGCGGCGCGCGGTCGGCGCCGGGCCTGGATGTTTGCGGCGGCCGTTCCGGTCGGCGTAACCACCATCATGCTGTGGTCGCCACCGTGGATGCTCGATGGGATGGGGCTCGTGGTGTGGATGGGCAGTGCTCTGCTTCTCTACGAGACCACCTCGACCTGCTTCCTGGTGCCTTATGGCGCGCTCGGGATGGAGTTGAGCGACAACTATCACGAACGCACGCGACTCTTCGGCTACCGCCACGTCATCGCAGCCGCGGGGTCGATGGCCGGTCTGGGTGCGGTCTATCTGATGCGCACGGCCGATGAGCCACGCACGGCGGCGCTCGCTGTCTCGCTCGGAGGTGGCGGCCTGATGGCTGCGACGATCTTCTACGCGGCTACCCGACTGCCCGAGCGTGCAGACTACAGCGGCCGTGGCGCGGTCGATATTCGCAAAGCCTTCGCCGACGTGTTGCGCAACCCGCACAGTCGCCTACTGCTCGTCGTGTACGGGGTCGAAACTTTTGGCGCCGCGAGCATCGGTCTACTCGCACCCTATCTAGTGCAGTACATCGTGCATGCACCGAATCTCAACGAAGTCTTCATTCTGTGTTATTTCGTACCCCAGTTTGCCCTGACTCCGATGTGGATCCGGCTGGGCAGGCGGTACAGCAAGAAGAGCCTCTGGTTGTTTTCGATGATCTGCCTCGCCATTGGCTACACGTTGCTCTTCTTTGCCAGCGAAGAGAATTTCGTGTTCATGTTCTTCGTGGTCTTCCTGCTCGGTGTAGGTGGAGGTTGTGGTGCCGTGATCGCGCCATCGATTCAGGCCGACGTGATCGACTACGACGAGTACGTGACGGGAGAACGAAAAGAAGGTGCTTACACCGCGCTCTGGAATTTCATCCGCAAGGGTGCTGCAGGTCTCACGGCCGGTATCACCGGACTCGCTCTTCAGGCGTCGGGCTACGCGCCAAACGCCGAGACTCAAAGCGAAGTCGTGAAGATCACATTGCGCGCACTGGTGGGCCTCCTTCCGGCGGTCTGTTACGTATTCGGCGCAATCTTGTTTTCGCGCTTTGCGCTGAATGAGGTCGAGCACATGGGAATCGTCAAAGAGTTACGCACGCGCAGGCAAACAGGGAATCAACCCAGGTAGCGCCCGTGGCTGTCTACCTTTCGGCCCGCCATTGCTGTAGCGACTCCGTCCTGCGCAGATGTTCTCTTGTTCGAGGCATGGCACAATCGAGGCACAGACCGCGAGGAGGAGACCGGCATGGCGACGCGTGATTCGATTGTCGAGGTGGCCGAGAAGTACCTTTTCCACGGACTCGTCGAGCACGACGGTGGAAAAGTACCCCTGGCCGAGGACGTCGTGCGCATCGAGCAGGGCAAGAACACGGGAGACGGCCGCCAGGCATTGATCGAGGCGCTGTCTCACGAGGTGATGGAGATCATCACCGGCGTGCGCAACGTCCGATGGGTCGTCGAAGGGGACCAGGCGGTCGCGTTCTACGATCTCGACGTCAAGATCTCTGATCGGCCCGTATTGATTGCCGAGCGCTTCCGGGTGGTGGAGGGGAAGATCTGCGAGATCGAGGCGCTCTTCCACGCCCAACCGGCGACGGGCGAAAAGGGCTGATCGTGGGACGTCTCGATGCGAAAATCGCGATCGTGACCGGCGCAGCGCGCGGATCGGGTGCGCTCATCGCGAAGCGCCTGATCGAAGAGGGGGCACGCGTCGTGCTTGCCGACATCCTCGATGAGAGGGGCAAGCCTGTGGCCGAGGAACTCGGTGAGAACGCTCGCTACTGTCATCTGGATATTACCGATGCTGAACAGTGGCAGTCCGCAGTCGATCTTGCGGTGGCGGAGTTCGGCGAGTTGACGATACTCGTGAACAACGCAGCGGTCCTGCACCTCGAGCCGATCGAGAATACGAGTGTGGAGGACTACACGCGAGTACTCAATGTGAACGCGATCGGTACATTTATCGGTGTACGCACGGCGATCGCGCCGATGCGAGCGGCGGGTAGTGGCTCGATCATCAATGTGTCGTCGATCAGCGGGCATCATCCCGCGGCCGGAACGGCGGCCTACGCGGCCAGCAAGTTTGCGGTGCGCGGCCTGACGAAAGTCGCAGCGCTGGAACTGGGTCGCTACGGAATTCGCGTGAATTCGATCAACCCGGTAATGGGCAATCCCGAGATGGTTTTCGAGTCTCTGGGCTTCGAAGGGGATGCCCTCCAGGCATTGCTCTCGCGAGAACGCGAGAAGAAGAGCGTCTCGTTGAGTGGCGGGGAGCCCATCCTGCGCCGAGGTGAGATGACCGATGTGGCCAATGCAGTGCTGTTTCTGGCTTCGGATGAGAGTTCCTTCTTTACCGGTGCGGACTTCAATCTGGACGGAGGGGTCACGGCCGGAACGCACCTGGGCGGTGGAATTCCCGGCGCGCCCAAAAACAAGTCGAGTGAGTAGCGGATCTGGCTCTGCTCAGTCGCACCCGTCAGGCGGTATTCACGAGACGGGCGAAGCTCTCTTCGATGGCCATCGCGAGTTTGTCCAGGTCGGGAATCAGGTCGGAGTCTGCGTTCAGTCCGACGTACAGCGTTCCGTTGTACGAGAAGACGGCGAGGCCCAGACCCATGCCATCGACGATCGGCACGATCGGATAGATCTCCTCGACTTTTCGTCCGCACAGATAGCGTTGCTCGCGCGGTCCCGGAACGTTGGTGGCGACCAGATTGGCCAGGCGCGTACCTCGGATCGAGCGCCCGACCAGCGATACCAGGCCCGCCGGTAGTTCGTCCATCATCTGCAGTAGATGGTCGATGCCAGTCCAGCTCTGGTTCGATTTGAGCCGCTCGGTGATGGCTCGCGTAGCCGATAGGCGAGAGCGTTCGTCACTCAAGTCTACGGCGAGCGGTACCAGCATCGCGGAGATGCGATTGCCGAGCTTCTCATCAGAGTCGGGGTTGCGCAGGCTGACCGGTACCAGCGCGGTCAGTTCGAGGCATCGTGTGTTCATGCCCGAAGCCGTCAGATAGCGATGCAACCCGCCTGCCAGCGCGCACAGGACCACGTCGTTGATCGTTCCGCCGAGGGCGTCGCGCACCATGCGAACCCCGTGCATGCTCATGCGACTGAACGCCAGACTGCGCCTACGCCCGATCGGCGCGTTCCATGGCATTTCGGGGATGTCGGCCGTAGCGAGTTGCACGGCGGAGTAGGCCGCGTTCAGCAATTGTCCCACCGAGGCTCGTACTCTGGAAGGGCGTCGCAGCGCAGACACGAATGAGCCCGCGGAACGTGTTTGTCGGCGGACCATGTGTGCCAGCGCGTTCTGCAGGCGACCGCCAGCGCTCGATGCGGGACCGGGGAGCGCGGGCAGAGAGTGCGGGATCGCGTCTTCACAGCTCGCCGAGAGCAGTTGCTCCAGGAGTTGAACGCCGCCCATGCCGTCAACCATACAGTGGTGCACTTTGTTGAACACCGCTGTGCGATCACCATCGAGTCCTTCGATGACGTGAACTTCCCAGAGCGGTCGATCTCGTTCCAGCGGCTGGGCCAGCAAGTGTTCGATGCACTCGTGTAGTTCGGCCTGGCCTCCGGGAGCGGGCAGTGCCCATGGGTGCACGTGTGAGTGCACGTCGAAATCCGGATCGTCGACCCACTCCGGGTGGGCCGCTCCCAGGGGCACGCTCATGGGCCGCTGCGCGTAGCGCCACATATGGGTCAAGCGGTGTTCGATGCGGGTCGCGACCTCGCGCGCTCGGAGTCGACCTTCGACGATCAACACCGAGCCGATGTGAAGCAGCGCGTGCGGACGTTCGAGGTAAAGGAACCCCGCATCAGTGGCGGACAAGCGAGGCGAAAGCCGGGGAATCTGGATGGAACCCATGCTCTGTGCACAATGCAGGCAGCGTGCCGGTGAGATCTCCACGCTGTGGTCCCGGGAGATTCCGTGCAGCCCAGGGCTTCAGCAGTCGCCGCCCAGAAACTCATCAGCCTGCGAGCGGTAACCGGGTCAGCGCATATCGTTGAGGCTGTAGGCCTCGAGCACGCCGGAATCCTCGCGCAGTGTGTTCACGACGTCTTCGACGGATGCACCGCTCGGGATTGCGAGTTCGTACTGACCCGAGGAATCCGGGCCGTGCACGATCGTGGCGTCGACGCTGCGCAGCAGTGAACTCATCTGCGATTCGGGGATCCGGTGATCGAAGGTGACTCTCGCGACCGCCCCGGTGAGGCTACCTACGTGGCTTCCCGAAAGCGTGCTGTTGTCGGGCGTCAGACTGCTGCTGCCGCCGCCAAAAAGGGCCAGCGCCAGGGCTGCAACGAGGGCGCTCAGGCCCGCGATCGCGAGGCGCTCGGTGCGAAGCGGGCTGCGTCGTTTTGGCTGGAGTATCGCGGGCGGTTCACCGGGCTCGCTCGGCGGGTCGTCGATGCGCGAGACGATATCGTCGAAACGCTCCTGGGACGGCGTCCAGCTCGCGGGATCTTCATCGCTGAGCGTTCCCACGAGATCGCGCGATCGATCGAGTTCGGCGGTGCATTCCGAGCAGGTGTCGAGATGCGCCCGAATTCGCGCACGTTCGAACTCGCTCAACTGTCCACCGACATATGCGGTCAGCTGTGCACGGATGCGGTCGTGTCCGTCTGCGCTCTCCATGGGGATCCTGATTCTAACGAATCCGTCTCTCGGGTGTCTCGGGTTCGCAGGTTCGCCGTCGGAAATGGCACCAGGGGGCGCCGCGAATCACGGCGAGAGATTGCCCGGCGTCGAATAGGGCTGAACGACGAACTGGGCGTTGTTGGAATCGCCGGGATTGCCCGAGCGCCCATCTTCGACATCGACATCGATATCGATCTCGCGCGAGGGCTGCAGCGGGCTTCCATCGCCGTATGGATCCCAGCTGAAAAAGCCGAAGGTCACGTTCGAGTCCAGCACGTCGAGTCGGCTGTCGGTCTGGAAGTGCGCCAGCCGTAGGTGCCCCGACTTGCAGGATTGATGAGGATGACCTGCGCGGCCTCACGGCCCCTGGGCTCGCATCCGGGAGTACCGAACCGGCAACCTGCAGAGCCCTCGGCACCGATCTGGACGCCCGTGATCGCCAGCGTTTGCGAGGGAGAGCCGCGCGAGACCGCGACGGTGGCAGATGCGAGACTGTTTCCGCCCGGGGATCCGCGTTGAGGTCGATTGGCAGGCTCGGGTAGATTGACCGCGCGGAGGGTGTAGACTGGGGATTGGAGGGCTCGACCAGCGATGGAGTGGCTCTACATCCTGATGGTTTCGAAGGCGTTCGCCTGGGCGATCCGCGCCGTGCTACTCCTCGGGCTCATGGCCTACTCACCGGCCGGTTGCTCCTAGCAGGCAGCGGAGTTGCTGAAACTCGCTGTAGAGGCACTACAGCTTCGCCTCAGCGCCTCGATCGCGAATGAAATCCACTCGCGTGTCTCGGTCCAGGGTTCTTCCGCAGCCTGCTAGGGAACCTCTGCACAGGGAGGCTGCGGCTGCGAAGCGCGATGCATCCGCCTGCGCTGCGTCGCGCGACCCTCTGCGGATCTACGGATCTGCGATC
>JAAELY010000012.1 GCA_024226335.1 bacterium | reverse complement strand
GGAACCGCCCCGGACCGAGCCCTGGGGGCCTCCAGGGGCCTTCCTGTGCCGGTCTCTCCCTTCACTGGTCTCCTGGGGCGGCCTCGAACCCGGCCCTGATTCACCCACTAAAGGTGTCGGAGAGCCGCAAATCCTGGGCTATTCCCTCGAGGCCCTTCTCGGCATAACGCGAACGCCATCGCCCCACTGTTTCTCGCGTAACACCGAGCTCCTCGGCAATCTCTCGATTCTCCAGGTGCCTGGCAGCGGCAAGCACGATTCGCGCTCGCGTGACGACGCGCACCTCCGTTCGACGACCATCAGCCAATCGCTGCAACTTGGCCCGTTCACTCCGTGTCAGCGTGATTGTCGGCGCGACTCGCATGGCTTGCCTCCATGCAAAGTACGCCACGAGGGCTTAGATGTAACTATACGTCTGGCTATTTCTGCATCACACCACTAGGACGCGGTGAGTACGAGCTCCTGACGACCGACGGCACGCGCCTGACCTGCAGCCGCGCGCACGGTTCGGCTTTGCGGAGCGCGCTGAAGCTGTAGCGAGCCTCGAGCTCGCTGCGCCTACTCGTGCACGACCACGATGTTGCAGGTGCGCGTGGTCTCGTCGAACCAAATCTCGACCTCGCCGCGCTCGAGCAGGTCCAGGACCTCCCTGACTTTCGTCTCCCCCTCCACCATGTCGGTTCCGTCGCGGGTCACGAACTCCTCGATGATGCCGTGTAGCGCTTCGGGTGAGAGCCTGTCGGGCGAGATCTTGGTGCCTGGTTCCTGTTCCATGCCGAACGGTATCGTGCCGCGCTCGCGGCACGAGGAGTAGGAATGAATGCTCCGAAGACGGGGGGACAGGGGCTGGACAGGGGCCCGTCTTCGACCTGCAGCGATCGAAGGGGATCGCGCGAGCCTCGAATGAGTCGCCGCCTGCTTCCAGCCGATGCTCGAGGCGCAGGTCCGTTTCCGTTTGGGTGCCGCCGCGGCGAACGAGAACGACGTACAGGACGTGGCGGCGGAAGTGTGGCCCTTGGTCCAGGACGCAATCGCCACCTCTTCGGTCACGATGAGCTGCGACGCGAATCCTTCGGAGACGGCGGAGAAACTGACGCTGATCTCGTCGCCGCGACGCCTGGGCGGATCGAAGCGGACCTGCGCTTGCCGAATCGAGCCGGAGCGCAGCTCCGACAACACGCGCACGTCCGCGTTCGGGCAGGCGACGTCCTCGAAGCTCATCATGGGAGCTCCCGCTTTCGTCAGGCCCATGAGGATCGTGGGAACGCTGATCGAGAGCATCTCAGTCTCTGGCCGGGGTCGCGACGGACGAAGTTGCCCGCCGGAAGCACTAGTGGTGTGAGTCGAAAGTTCGGCGCATTTGTCCGGCCGCTTTCGCGCGGTGGCGGCGTTGCCCCAAGACAGTATCTATCCCTGGTGTGAGTAGCACAGAGGCTACG
>JAAELY010000011.1 GCA_024226335.1 bacterium | reverse complement strand
TTGCCGAGGGGCAGCCAGGAGGGCGCCATGTCCGTGACCGATATCGATGTAGGTCTCACCGACGAAGAACAAGAAGTTCGCGGGCTTGCGCACAAGTTCGCCGAAGAGGTCATGCGCCCAGCGGGTGCTGAACTGGACCGCTTGCACGATCCCGCCGAGGTCATCGCGAAGAACTCGGTCCTCTGGGAGGTCTTCGAGAAGTATCGGAAGCTCGGTCTGGACACTCTGGAGGCGGGCAGTCCCGATACCGACCCGGTCGTGGCGGCGCGGATCCGCTACCTGGTGAACGAGGAGATCGGCTGGGGAGACTCGGGGCTTTCGGTCGGTCTGGGAGTCGGCGGCTTCGTTTCGTTTTTCGCGCAGATGTCGGGTCAGCCCGATCTGATCGCGCGCTTCGCGTCGCCCGATCGTCCGGAGATCGGTTGTTGGGCCGTCACCGAGCCGGATCACGGCAGCGACTCACTCGCGTTTGGCGAGCCGAGTTTCAGCGATCCCAAGATCCGCGCGAATTGCACCGCCACCCTCGACGGAAACGAGTACGTGATTCGCGGCCAGAAAGCCGCGTGGGTTTCGAACGGAAGTATCGCCACGGTTGCGGCGCTCTTCTGCACCATCGATCCAAGCCAGGGCTTCCAGGCCGGCGGGGTCGCGCTGGTGCCACTGGATCTGAAGGGCGTGTCGCGCGGAAAGCCGCTCGACAAGCTCGGTCAGCGCGCACTCAATCAGGGCGAGATCTTTTTCGACGAGGTGCGGATTCCCGCCGAGTACATGGTGGTCGGCAAAGATAACTACAGCGCGATCGTCGAGATGGTGCTCGCCACCGCCAATGCAGCCATGGGCACGATCTTCGTCGGTGTGGCGCGGGCGGCCTACGAGAGCGCGCTCGAGTACGCGCGCGAACGCGTGCAGGGCGGCGTGCCGATCTTCGAGCACCAGAATGTGAAGTCGAAGCTGTTCAAGATGTTCACGCAGGTCGAAGCCGCACGCTCACTCGCGCGCCGTGTGATGCTGTACAACTCCACGAACCCGCCGCAGATCCAGTATTCGATCGCGTCCAAGACGTTCTGCACACAGACCGCCTTCGAGGTAGCGAGCCAGGCCGTTCAGATCTACGGAGGAAACGGACTGAGTCGCGAGTATCCGGTCGAAAAATTGCTGCGTGACGCCCGGGCCTCGATGATCGAGGACGGGTGCAATGACATCCTCGGCCTGTTGGGCGCCAACAAGCTCTAATCCGCAACAAGCCTGGCCCGAGGAAGGGCTAGAAGGAGAAGTTCATGGAACTCAGAGAAGTCATCGGTCGAAGGCGATCCATTCGCTTCCTGCTTCCCTACAAACCGGTCGAACCCGAGAAGATTCAGCGCATGCTGGAGGCGGCGCGCATCGCTTCGCACTGGGGAAACGTGCAGAGCTTGCGCGCGGTCGTGGTCTTCAAGGACAGCGCGTCCGAGGAAGTGCGCAACGCATTGCTGGCGCCGATCGCCGGTTTTCAGATCCGCCTCGCGCCGGTCGTCATCGTCTGGTACGTGGAAACTTCCGCGGTGGACGAGCAGTCCGATCGCCTGCGCGAACTCCTGAAGGCGGGTGCGCTCGGCTTCGGCGAAGGCAAGGAGAAGGCGCTCGAGGAGCAGATCATCCCGATCTTCGAGAGCATTCGCGAACAGTTCAAGGAGCCCGGCCTGAATGAGGTCGACTGTGGTCAGGGCATTGCCCAGGCCACCTTGATGGCGTTCGAGCAGGGACTCGGCACCTGCTGCCTGGGGACTCCCCACGGTGAGCAGATCCGCCAGAATCTGGGCCTGCCCGAGACCGCGCGTGTGCTGCTCCTGCAGACCGTGGGCTATCCGGCCGAGAGTCCGGATGCCGGAGGTCAGCGCCCGCGTCAGCCTTTCGAGCGGCTGTTTCACATGAACGGTTTCGGCAAGGCGTTTCCTCGCTCTCAAGAGGTCGTCGACGAGTTGAAGGCGGACGAGATGCTGCAGGCTCCGGCACCTACAGAATGGCGCGAAGAAGAACTCGAGTACTTGAAGAAGGCCCTGGACGTGAAGGGTCACGGCCTGATCTGAATCAGATCGGAGGAGAATGCGATGAAGCTCAATGCAATCGTGGCCGGCGTCGGAATGACGCCGTTTGGCAAGCACATGGAAACCGGTCTGAAGGCGTTGGGCGCCCAGGCCGTACAAGAGGCGGTTTCGGATTCGGGTCTTTCGCTCGAGTCGCTCGAGGCGGCGTGGGTCGGCAACGCAGCGGCGGGTCTGGTGACCGGCCAGGAGTGTATTCGCGGCCAGGTCATCTTGCGTTCGATCGGGCTGGGCAAGCTGCCGGTCGTGAACGTGGAGAACGCCTGCGCGAGTGCATCGACGGCCTTGAATCAGGCTGCGGCGATGGTGAGTGCGGGTCTGTACGACGTGGTGCTCGCGCTCGGCGTCGAGAAGCTCTACCACGCAGACAAGCGCAAGTCGTTCAGTGCCTTCTCGGGCGCGGTCGACGTCGAGGCGATGCAGGAGATCATGAAGCGCCTGCAGGACAACGCGAAGCAGAGCGGCGCGAAGAGCGGCTCGTCGGGAGCGGGTGAGAAGCGTTCGATGTTCATGGACATCTACGCGGCTGCGGCGCGTGGACATATGAAGCAGTACGGCACGACCGTCGAGCAGTTCGCCGGTGTCTCGGCCAAGAACTCCTTCCACGGCTCATTGAACGAGCGCGCGCAATTCCGCGAGGCGCTCAGCGTCGAAGACGTACTGGCCTCGCCGATGATCGCCGAACCGCTCACGCGACCCATGTGCTCGCCGATTGGCGATGGCGCCGCGGCGGTCGTGCTGGTGAGTGAGGCGAAGGCGCGCGAACTGGGCATCAAGCGGCCCGTGCGAATCGCCTCCAGCGTGTTGCGTTCCGGCTGGGATCACGACTACGGTCAGGACGGCGCCGGCGAGGTGTGCTCGCGCGAGGCCTACGAGGAAGCGGGCATCGGTCCCAATGAACTCAGTGTCGTCGAGCTCCACGATGCCTCCGCACCTGCAGAGGTCATGGCCTACGAGTACCTGGGCCTGTGTCCCAGTGGTGAAGGCGGAAAGCTGATCGACGAAGGGGTAACGCGACTGGGCGGGCGCTTGCCGGTGAACACCTCGGGTGGATTGCTGCGCAAGGGACATCCCGTCGGTGCAACCGGTATCGCGCAGATCGTCGAACTGACCGAGCAACTCCAGGGTCGCTCGGGCAAGCGCCAGGTCGAAGGCGCGAGCATCGGGCTGGCGCAAAACGGCGGCGGAAATATCGGCGCCGACGTTGCAGCAATGTGCGTGACGATCCTGAAGGCCTGAGGTGATAGATGCGCGAACGTAGCGAGATGATCCTTGCGGATCTGATTCAGATCCGCGCCGAGGAGAAGCCGGATCTCGACGTGCTCACCTTCGAGCACTTGAGCCTCGACAACGAAGCGACACCCGATGAGGTGCGCACATACGCAGACCTGGTGCGCAATGCCAATAGTCTTGCGGCGGATCTGATCGCGCGGGGTATGGCGCCCGGCGATCGCTTCGGGTTGATGATGCGCAATCATCCCGAGTTCGTGGAGACGATGATCGCCGCCTCGATCACCGGTTGTGTGTTCGTGCCGATCGATCCGCGCACCAAGGGCGAAAAGCTGGCCTTCATGCTGCGCAACGCCGGATGTCGCGGGATGGTGTGCGCGGACTACTCGCTCGCCGAGGTCACCAACGCGCGTAGCCAGAATCCCGATCTGGGCTGGATTCTGGCGCTCGAAACCAATGAAGAGGCTGGATCGCTCACGCTCGCCGATACCACCGGAGTCGAGTCGCTCGCGGAAGTGCTGGCCAAGCCCGCTGCGAGCGTCGATGTGCGTTTGAAGACGCCGATGGATCCCCTGCAGATCATCTATACCTCGGGCACCACGGGCGACCCCAAGGGCGTCGTCTTTCCCAACGCCCGCTTCGGTGCGTATGTAGGTCTGGGAATGATCGCCGGTTATCAGCCGGACGAGCGTCCTTATACGGGGCTTTCTCTCACGCACGGCAACGCGCAGGCCGTCACGCTCGGGCCTTCGCTGGCGATGGGGTTGCGAACCATCTTCAGTCGTCGCTTCACCAAGTCAAAACTCTGGGACGTGTGTCGACGCCACGGCGGTACCACATTCTCACTGCTCGGCGGCATGGCGACGGCCATCTACTCCGAGCCACGCAAGGCCGATGACGCCGACAATCCCGTGCGTCGCGTGGCCAGCGCGGGCATGCCTGCGGCGATCTGGGAATCGTTTGCGGAGCGCTTCGACGTGGAGGTTCTGGAGTGGTACGCCGCGGTCGAAGGTGGACTGGCGTTCAAGCCGGTGGGTGTCGGCCCAGTCGGTTCTTTCGGCAAGCCACCCCCCAATCTCGAGATGAAGGTCCTCGACGAGAGCGACCAGGAGTGCCCGGCATTCGCACAGGGCGAGATCTGTTCGCGCCCGGTCGATGGATCCAAGGCCACGGTCGAGTACCACGGGAATCGCGAAGCTTCCGAGAAGAAGACTCAGGGTGGCTGGTTGCGCAGCGGCGACGTCGGTCATACCGATGACGAAGGCTGGTTCTTCTTCGACTATCGCAAGGGCGGTGGCATCCGGCACAACGGCGATTTCGTGAATGTGAGTTTCGTGGAGAAGGCCATCGCCGAAGTTCCCTCGGTCAGTGACGTCTTCGTCTACGGTGTGCCTGCGGCATCGGGTGCGCCGGGCGAGAAGGACGTGGTGGCGGCGATCGTGGCGACCGATGCGGCGAGTTTCTCGCCCCAGGACGTGTTCGTGGCCTGTCGCGAGGCTCTGGAGTCGAACTTCGTTCCCTCGTACCTGCAGGTCGTGAGCGAGATCCCGAAGACGGCGTCCGAGAAGCCGCAGGAGCGATTCCTGTTGGAGAAGTTCGCGGTCGACGGTCCTTCGATCTTCACGGAAACTCGCTGACGGAAGCTGCGAAAATGTCTGACGATGGGGTGAATCGGGAACTCGGGGAAGGCGGGCGGCGCGAGCGGAATGCCGCGCGCAATCGCGCGGCCATATTGCAGGCTGCGCGCGAGGCGTTCTGCGAACTCGGCTTTGGCGCCACGACCGTGCGCGACATCATCCGCCGTACGGATCTGGCCAGCGGCACTTTCTACAACTACTTCCCCGACAAGGAAGCCATCCTTCACGAATTAGTCGAGGATTTTCAGGTCGAGTTGCGACGCCGGGTCCACGAGGCGCGCGAGGCCGCGAACACCCTGGAAGACCTGCTGCGCAACGCTTTCCGGGCCTGTTTCGAAATCTTCGTCGAGGAAGAGATGATCCTCGATCTGATCATGCGCAATTCGGGTGATATCGAGGACCTGACGTCGGTCAAGGCGCTCGACCCGGCTGCCGCCGATCTGGCCAATGACCTGCGTGCCAAGGCGCGGGAGGGTGTGGTGCCGGAGATGGACTTCGAGTTGATGGCGCTGGCCGCGGTGGGTGTCGCCGGTGAACTGGCTTTTCGCATGGTTCGCAAGAGCAGAGACGTCGAGACGGCGACCGAGTTCGCAACGAATCTCTTTCTGGGTGGCATCGAGCGCACAGACCGGTCTTTGCGACTGCAGTAGCGCCGTGGTGAGGCTAGAGCTTTGCCTCGGACTCGTGGGACGCCGAGCCGAAGATCCCCCGGGCCATGAGTGAGCTCTCCCGGTCGCGACGCAAAGCGTAGATCTCACTGCGTGCTCCGTGAGCGGTCTTGTGAGCGGGTTCGGCTTGCACGGCCATTTCGATCAGGTGGCAGGCGAGGCGGAAGTCCTGCGCTTCGGCCAGTTCTTTTGCGCGTGTGATCAGCACTTCGATCCCGCCGCTTAGTTTCGCCACTTCGGCGGCCAATGCGGAATCCGCAGCCGGTTTGAGATGCGCGGGGTTGCCGTCGTACCAGCCTCCGTACAAGCGCCAGATGTTGTGGATCACGAACTCTGGTTCATCGTAGAGCGCGCGCAGATAGGGCTTCGCGAGCATTTCGGCGGGTAGCTTCAGTGTGTGCAAGATGGTGTCGAGGCGCGCTCCCTCGTTCATCATCGCGAGGGTGTCGTTCACCAGGGTTTCGAGGGCGCCTGCGGTGTCGTCGAGCACTCTGCGGATGCGCTCGGCGCCCGCGATGGGAAAGCCGTGGGCGGGAACCAGGAGTTCCGCTCCCAGGCCGGACATCTCCCGCAGGGCGGCGGCCCACTCACGGGGATAACGCTGTACTTTCTGAGGGTTGCCTGCGTTTGGGAAGTTCCACATGAACAAATCCCCGGGCAGGATCAGCTTGCGATCGGGCAGCCAGGCCCAGGCGTGGTCGTCCGTCTCGCCCTTGGAGTGGCGCAGATCCATCTGCACGCTGCCGACCGTCAGTCCCAGGCGATCTCGAAAGACCAGATCCGGCGCCGGGGTCTCCAGCGGTAGAAAGGTCTCGGCTCCGCCGATGCCCATCTTCTTGGCTTCGCCAAACTGACGCTTGTTGATCGCGGTGTTGTAGCCGGCAGTCAGTCGATAGCGTTCGAAGCGCGCGGGCAGGTTTTCGTGACCCGCAAAGCGCGGCGTGCGATGCCCGAGGGCTGCAGAGTTGGCCACGAATGCACCGGCTCCCCCCACGTGATCGATGTGTCCGTGCGTGTAGAGGATGGTGTGGAACGGCGCATCGCTCCACGTGCGCAGACTCTCGACCACGGCGGGCCCCGTGGATTCTCCACTGGTGTCCGACAGAATCAGTCCGTCGTCGGTCGCAATTGCCGCGACGTTCGAGAACGATTCCACGACGGCCACACCAGCGGCGATTTCGCTGAGTTCGTTATTCACGCGCACCGGAAAGATCGGCGCGCCTTCGTCAATGATCTGGCTCGAAAGTGCAGTGAGATCGCTCATGAAGGGATTCCTCGAGTTCGGAGTATGGAGTGGGTTCGAAGTGGAAGTGTTTCGCTTCAGTCGACCGATGGGGCGTCTTTGGCGGAGAGTTTCCACTGCGCGGGGCGCTTCTCCAGAAAGGCCATCACACCTTCGGCAGCGTCGGGCATGCGACCCAGTCGGGCCAGACCTTTGGCCTCGCGCTCGGAGGCGAGGAAGGGGTCGTCGAAACCCATGTGTTCCCAGATCAGCCGTTTGGTCAGGGCCACGCTCGCGGGTGCGCAGTGCTCCGCGATGTAGCGCGCCATCTCTCGTGCGCGCGGCAATACTTCGTCGCGCGGCAGCGCCTCGTTGGCGACGCCGAGTTCGGCGGCCTCCCGGCCCAGAAAGATACGCCCGCTCAAGAGCAGGTCGGAGGCGCGTGCAATGCCTACCAGTCGCGGCAGGATCCAGGTGCTGGCCATTTCGGCCACGACGCCGCGCTGCACGAACGCGAAGGCGTACTTCGCGTCTTCGGCGACGATTCTCATGTCCCATTGCAAGGCCATGGTCAGGCCGACTCCGATCGCCGGACCCTGCATGGCTGCGATGATCGGCTTGTCGATCTTCCAGGGTTGGATGTAGCGCGCCCGGGCATTGCGCGGGAGGACCTCGTCTTCTTCGCCGTCGGCGCTGTCCTTTGGCTTCTCGTCTCCGCTCTTGAAGGTCTTTTTGCCTCCGCCGAGATCCGCACCCGCGCAAAAGGCCCGCCCCGCACCCGTCACGATAATTGCGCGCACCGACTCGTCTTCGCCGAGTTCGCGAAACAGCCGAACCAGCTCTGCACTCATCTGAGGGTTGAAGGTGTTCATGCGATCGGGACGGTTGAACGTGAGTTCGGCGATTCCGTCCGCGACCTCACAGATGACCACCGATTCCTCGTTCGTGTTGCCGTACATCACCAACCTCCCGGATCGATCGATCCGCTGCTATGAGTCAGGTTCATTATCACCGGCTTCCGTTACCCAGTCGTCTTCCTGGAGTTTGAGTTCGTGTCCGAGTGATCGGGAGTCCGGGTGATCGGAAGCTTCAGTTCGGTGTGATGACGATCTTGCCCACGACCTGGCGGTCGCTCAGTTCCTGGATCGACCTGGGCGTGTCTTCGAGCGGACGGACCGCGAAAATGGCGGGTTGGATCCGACCTTCAGCGACCATCTGGAGGATGGCCACCTGCTCGTCGGGCATCCAGCCGTTTGATCCGATCACGTGTTGCTCGAAAGTCCAGATGTAGCGGATGTCGGTGGGGGGCTCGAAACCGGCGGTGGCTCCGCAAGTGAGCATGCGCCCTTGTGAGGCCAGGCAGCGCAGGGCCTGCGCCCAGGTTTCTCCACCGATGTAATTGATGATGACGTCGACACCGCCCCCGCCCATCATCTTGGGTTTGCCGAACAGTTTGTGCGAAGCCGCGACGAAGTCCTCTTTGGACGTGTCGATGGTGTGGTTCGCTCCGAGTTCGCGCAGCTTTTCAAGCTTCCAGGCGGCGCTGCCGGTTACCGCCACCTCGGCCCCGGTGAGTTTTGCGATCTGCACACAGCAGGTGCCGACTCCTCCGGTCGCGCCCAGGATCAGGACCTTTTCGCCGGCCTTGATCTGGCCGCGTGTGAACATCATCCGGTAGGCCGTTCCATAGGCGATCGGCAGACTCGCGGCGTCGACCTCGGAAACGCCTTCCGGAATCCGGATCAGATTCCTGGCGGGGATGCGCACGTATTCGCAGGCGGCGCCGAGTCGCGTCTCTCCGGTCATGCCCTCACCGAACACGAATGGATGTGGGCAGACGCGATCGCCGATCTTCCACTCGCCTCCTTGGACTTCGGCTCCCAGCTCGACGACTTCACCCGCGATGTCGCCGCACGGAATCATGGGCAGGGGCGTTCTCAATCCGGTCGTTCCGGCCAGGATCATCGGATCGAAGCCGTTGAGCGAGGTCGCTTTTACGCGCAGAACCGCATCGGCGGGACCGGCGATCGGGTCCGGGAATTCTTCGATTCCGAGATTCGAGACCGAACCGTGTTCGTGGAATACAACGGCTTTCATTTGCTCAGCCTTCAACTCCGTCAATCCGAGGTTGCATCAGAATCGACCCGTACAGTGCGGCGAATAGCAGGAAGGCTGCCGACCAGAGCAGGGCGCCGACCAATAGGAGTGTGGGGCCGATACTCGGCGCGAGAGCCGCGCTGACTCGTACGAGGGCACCGACGTGAACCAGCACGTAGATGCCGATCCCGCCCGTCGGAAGCTGAAGCGGACGGCCCGTATGCCCCAGGCTCACGCGCGTGGTCATCGCGAGGATCATCGAACCGATCGCACCGGCGGTCAGTGCGTGCAGGCCCGCGGAAACGGCGATGGGCGCGCCGAGGTTGGATGCCGCAACCAGAAGGAGTCCGATGCTGACCCAGATCGGACCGGCGTGGAGCGACCAGACCAGGGGATCATTCCAGTTGCGCGCCGTCTGCCAACCCAGCATGCGCACCGCGACCGCGACGGCCGCCAGGCCCGCTGCGATTCCGCAGATGACGCCGTATACGAGGAATAGATCGAGCGCAGCTACCAGGACCACCGATGCGACGGCCAATTGGTTGAGCCGCGGATTCGAGCGGACGACGGCCTGGAGGCCCCGGCGGATCATCGCGTTGCGGGTAAACGCCGGAGTGATGCGTCCGCCGATCACGATGACCAGGACGACGACGACATCGACTGCAAGACGCAGGGCGCGAGGTGCCGACGCAGAAGTGAGGCCCAGGGCCTGTGCGTGGATCGCGGCATTGGCGAGGGCGAGCAGGACCACCAGGGCCACGACCCCGTAATTGTGGCTCTGGCCGCTACCCCAGAGGGTGCGCATCAATACGAAGGCGACCGCCGGAAGAAAGGCGAGGTCGACTGCGGCGACCAGCCAGGTCGGAAGACCGCCGGCCAGAAGCATCGCGACGCGGCCGAGCAGCCAGAATGCCACCACGGCCATGAGCGGCCGTCCGGTCGTGGCGCGGCGTCCGGTCCAGACCGGAGAGGCGGTCAGCAGAAAACCGGCGATCGCGGCGGCCGCGAAGCCGAAGACCATCTCGTGCCCGTGCCACCAGGGCGCCGTGAGCCAGCCCGGGTCGGGCAGGATCCCGCGTAGGATTGCGGCCCAGACCAGGACTGCGAAACCCGCGTAGACACCGGCTCCCAGAAAAAAGGGGCGGAAGGCTCGCTGCCAGAGTGGGTGTTCAGCTTTTGAATTGGGTGAGGCCAGGGGATCCTCCATCGGGACTGCAGGGTCGCCCGCCGCTCCCTGGATCGCAAATGCTTCCTGCGGAACTCGCGTCGCTCCTCGAACTGACGCGGGCCCGCGATCCAACTATGATCGGACGATCTGCGCGAACGGAGGTCCCATGTCCGAATCGAATGACTCCAAGCCCCGACACTGGGGCGTGTTGCAGCCGCTGCCGGCACCCTTCCTGGTCGAAATGGCCCGCGGGGCAGAGGCGCGGGGCCTGCAGGGCTGCTTCGCAGCCCAGGTCTACGGTCCGCCTTTTCTTCCGCTGGCCGCTGCAGCGGCCGTAACCGAGCGCCTGCAACTGGCCAGCGGAATCGCCATCGCGGCCGCCCGCAGCCCGTTCGAGACCGCCATGGCGGCGATCGATATGGATCGCATCTCGAGTGGGCGCTTCGTGCTGGGTCTGGGCGCGAGCGTGCTCGCCTGGTCGCGCGGCGTCTTCGGTGCGCCGGAACACAAGCCTCTTCGCCATCTGCGCGAGACGGTCACCGCCATTCGCCACATCGTGAGCGGTGCGCATCAAGGCCTGGAGCCGTTCGAGGGCGAGTACTATCGAGCGGACTTCAAGGAGCTTTCGCCCACGGAGCCGCCGGTCCGCGAGAGCATCCCCATCTGGATCGCCGCCTTGCGCGCGCCCATGGTGCGCCTGGCCGCCGAGATCGGCGACGGCCTGATCGGTCACCCCATGTGGTCGATCGAGTGGGCGGTGGAGAAAATGGCTCCGGAACTCGACGCGGTGCTGGCCAAGGCCGGTCGTCGTCGCGAGGACATCGAAGTCAACCTCTGGCCCTGGGCGGCTCCGAACCCCAATGAGGCCGAGGCCATTGAAGACTCGCGAGCGACCATGGCGTTTTACGGGGGCGTTGCCCAGTACGAATCGTTCTTTGAAGCCCACGGCTTTCTCGACGTAGCTCGCAAGCTCCAGGAAGGCGTGAAGCGGGGCGACTATCGCAGTGTGGCCCACCTGGTTCCCGACGAAATGGTGCGTACCTTCGTGGCGATCGGTGAGCCCGCGAAAGTGCGCGAGCGCATCGAGCGATTGCACGGCGTGGCCGACTCGTTATGCGTGGTGCCGCCGGCCTACGGGCTGTCGCCGCAGAAGGCACTCTACTACGCCGGGGCGATCGCCCAGACGTTTCCGAATTCCTGAACCCGGAGGAACCCATGAAGCTCGAGCCTCTGTTCAACTATCGTGCTGAACTGAAGCCAGCCGTCAGCACGGGCAACGGACCGTTGGGCACGCGCAGTATCTTCGATGTGACGGGTGGAACGGCGAACGGACCCCGCCTGCACGGAAAACTGCTGGCGAGCGGAGCCGACTGGCTGCTGATGGACGACAGGGGGACCGGACGTCTGGACGTGCGCGGCACGATCGAGACCGATGACGGTGCTCTCATCTATCTCCAGTACCACGGTGTGCTGGAAATGAACGAGAAGGTGGCCACGGCGCTCGCGAAGGGCGAAGCCACGGAGTTTGGCGATACCTACTTCATGACCCAGCCGCGCTTCGAGACGGGCGATTCCCGCTACGACTGGCTGAATCGCATCGTCGGCGTGGGGGAGGGCAGGATCATGCCGAACGCGGTCGAGTATCGCGTCTTCGAGGTGGTGAACGGCTGACCCCGGGGCTAGGTTTTCTCCTTGCCTGGGGGGGCTTTGTGAGTAACGAATCGGATCCGTCCGAAAGCCGGGAAGAGAAGTCGAGCAAACTCTCGCTGACTGCGGGTCTGCTGGTGATCGTGGCCGCGGCCTTCTTCATCGGCGGAGTCATCGTCATCTTCAGCGAGCGCACGGCGAGCGCCTGGCCCTCTGTCGAAGGGCAGGTGATCAGCTCCGAGCTCGCCAGTGAAGACATCGAGCGCAAGAACGCCGCGACCGGGCGCGAGACCCGCGTGACGCGCTGGCGGGTCGACGTGCGATACGGGTATGAGGTCGGCGGTCGCCGTCTCGAGGGCACGAACATCCGTCTGCTCGATGTTGCGACACCCGATCGGGTGCAGGCCGAGCGACAGTTCGCGCTCTACCCCGCGGGTGCAAAGGTGCGCGTCTACCACGAGCCGGAAGACCCGGCGAATGCCGTGCTCGAACCGACTTCGGGCGTGACCAACTGGGCGCCGCTGGGTTTCGCCGGGGTGCTGCTCATCGTGGCCGCCGGGATGCGCTTTTCGGCTCGCTTTCAGAGCTGAGTCAGGTCGTTCCCTGCTGTCCGAAAGCGACTACCGCTGCCCGAAGTCCATTACCGTTGCCCGAAATCCCAGCCGTCGCCGATCTTGTAGGATTTGAGTACGCGGCGTGCGGTCGAGACCACGTGAACTTCGTCGGGACCGTCGTAGATGCGCGCGAAGCGCGCCTCGCGATACATGCGCTCGAGCGGAGTGTCATCGGTCACGCCCTTTGCGCCGTGCACCTGGATCGCCCGATCGATCACGTTGTGGAGCATCTCTGCGCCCACGACCTTGATCATTCCGATCTCCACGCGCGCCTCGTCGCCCTGGTCGATCTTATGTGCGGCCGCGAGCGTCAGCATGCGACTGGCCTGGATCTCACACAGACTGTCGAAGACGAACTTCTGGATCTGCTGGTGCTCGCCCAGGGTCTTTCCGAAGGTGACGCGAGAGTTCGCACGCTCGCACATCAGGTCGAAGGCGCGTTGCGCCTGGCCCAGCCAGCGCATGCAGTGAAAGATGCGTCCCGGTCCGAGTCTGCGCTGTGCGATCTGGAATCCCGCTCCGCGCGGGCCGAGCAAGTTGGACTCGGGAACGCGCACATTGCGCAGGCTGATCTCGCAGTGTCCGCCGCGGCGTCCCATTACTCGCGGTTCGCGCACGACTTCGTAGCCGAGCGTGTCGGTGGGAACGACGATCATGCTGAAGGCATTGTGTGCGGGCGCGTCGGGTTCGGTGCGGCACATGACGGTGGTGTAGGCGGCCACGTCTGCTCCGGAGATGAACCACTTGCGCCCGTTGATCACCCACTGACCGTCTTCGAGTACCGCCGCGGTCTGTAGTTGGGTCGGATCGGAACTGCCCACATCGGGTTCAGTCATGCCGAAGCTCGGGAAGACCTCGGCGGCCACCAGTGGCTTCAGATAGCGCTCGCGCCATTCGTCCGAAGCGAACTCGTTGAGCATGATCGAGTCCTGTAGCGAGTGCGTGCCCAGGGCCACCATCGCGGGCCCGGAGCGGCCGATGATCTCGTTCACGTACACGTAGTCGAGAAAGGGAAGCCCCTGGCCACCGATCTCTTTGGGGTGCCCCAGCGCCCACAGGCCTTCTTCCTTCGCGGCTTGCATGAGTCCGCGCAGCACGCGTCGGCTTTCCTCGGTGTCGCGTTCCTCGAGCGCGGCCTCGACCGGGTAGATCCTGTCCACGATGAAGCGCTCGACGGCGGCGCGGATCGGCTTGACGTGTTCGGGAACCTGAAAACTCATGTATTCCTCCAGGGAGTGCGCTCTCGCGCGGCGAAGTCGCTCATAGTTTCACTGGATGCCAGTCCTACGGGATCCACCCACCAGGATACTCGATTCAGCCATCGCTCTGCGCTTCGCGCACGACCGCGTCCAGTACCGCGTCGATGTCGGCTTCGCGGGTTCGCAGATTCGTCATGCAGGCCCGCAGGCAGGTCCGTCCGGCAATCCGCGCCGGACCGATGAAGCCGGCGCCCGATGCCACGACGCGCTGCTGGATCCTCGTCTGCGCGGCGTCATCGAGGCCGGACGCGCGGAAGCAGACCGCGGTAAAGGTGATCGGTGCGGCCAGTTCCAGCGCGGGCTGCGCTTCGATGCGCCGCCCCATGTAGAGCGCGAGGTCCAGTATCTGATCGAGTGTTTCCCGATACCCGCTGCGCCCGAAGGTGCGCAGGCCCCACCACACCTTGAGCGCTTTGAAGCTGCGCGAGAGTTCCGGACCGTACTCGCTGAAATTGATCAGATCCGGATCTTCGGCTTTGGCGAGGTAGGAAGACGCGAAGGCAAAGCTGCGCAGCACGTGCTCGGGTTCGCGAAAGAGTACGCAGCCGACTTCGAGGGAGTTGAACAGAAGCTTGTGGGGATCGAGAGTCAGCGAGTCGGCCAGGCCTGCTTCGCGCAAGCGAGGAGCCAGGCGCTCGCTCAGTACGCCGAAAGCCCCGTAGGCCCCATCCACGTGAAGCCAGAGATCCTGATCTCGGCAAAGCGCCGCGAGTTCGGCCAGCGGGTCAATGGCGCCGGTGTTGATCGTGCCTGCGGCCCCGACGACGCAGAACGGATCGAGTCCGTCTGCGCGATCCTGTGCGATGGCTTCACCCAGCAGGTCCATGCGAATGCGAAACTCGTCGTCGCTGGGGATCGCTCTCAAATTCTCGACCCCGAGTCCGAGAATGGCCACGGCCTTCGCGATCGACGTGTGTGCTTCGCTGGACGTGTAGAGAACGAGCTTGCGCTGATTTCCCTGAAGCCCTTCGCTTCGGGCTGCATCGCCCAGTCGCCAGTCGCGCGCAGCGGTAAGGGCGGTCAGATTCGCCATGGAACCGCCGCTCGTGAGGTAGCCCGCTCCCGTTTCCGGCATAGCGAACAGGTCGCGGAACCAGGCGAGCACCTTCTGCTCGATCGCGTTTGCAATCGGCGAGAGCTCCCAGAGCGAACAGCCCTGGTTCAGCGCGCTCGCGAGCGCGTCGATGAACGGCGCCAGACCGTGGGGCGAAGACAGGACATAGGCGAGGTAGCGCGGATGCGCGATCTGCGTGGAGTTGGGCAGGATCTCGTCGCGAAATTCGCGGAAGAGCGCCTGCCAGGGCTGACCCTGTTCGGGCAATGGCTCGGCGGCGATGCGCCGGATGAGTACACGGTCGAGGTCGGGAAAGACGGGGCGTTCGCTCAGCGAGGCCTGATAGCTCGCCAGGGTTTCGCCCAACTGGCGAGCGGCCTCCACGATCTCGTCCTCGTCCAAGAGCAGATTGGAGCCCACGTCATTCCTCTCGCTGGGATTCCCGCCAGGAAAGCGCCGCCACCGCGACTTCCCCAGAGGTGATGATAGCCACCCACGGCCAGCCATGTGCGGCACACCTGCGCGACCATTGCTCTACCCGAGGGCATCAACACCAAGGTCGTGAGCGATTGCCGTGGTCACGCCAGCGCACGCATGATGCTCGCCGTGTGCGAGCACGTGCTACCGGGTATGCAGGAGACTGCGACCGAGAAGCTCGATCAGACGTTCTTGGGCGGGGCGGGAGGCATCTGCGCAGAAGTCGGCACCCTGTTGGCGCCTTTTGCGTCGCCCGGCGAAGCGGGGAGCTGGCATAAGTGAGGTTGCCCCGGTTTCGTAGACACGACAGATCGCACGAAAGTGCGGTAGGAGTGTCTGATGGAAAAGCGGAACCGACGATCGTTCTCGAAGGAGTACAAGGCAGAAGTCGTGGCGCTGGTGCGCAAGGGCGGCAAGAG
>JAAELY010000010.1 GCA_024226335.1 bacterium | reverse complement strand
CTGAAGAAATGCGCTGCCAAAGCGTAGGAAGCGTTGAGTCGTACGCACAGCCCAGATCAGAAGGCCGAGCGTGGCCGCGGGGAACATCAGCGTCATCAGAATCGCGTGGTTTCCCCTGGCCAGTTCTTTCGGCAGGGCAGTGAGCAAAGGGATCGAGAAAGCGCCAAATACGATCGTCATCATCCAGGCGACGAGCATCGCCGTGCGCGTGGAGCCGAAAATTCGGCCGTCTCGCCACTTCTTGTGCAACATCCAGGGCTGGTCGGGATAGCGGGCGAGCATGGCGCTGTTCTGCCGACTCAGCCACAGGTAGAACAGGGACAGGCCGAGCCCCAGAACTGAAAAGACCAGGCCGATGGCTCCGAGGCCCAGAGATTTCCCGAGAGGACCCGATATCTGGCTGGCCTGGTAGAGCGCGAACAGACCGGCCGCCGCGAACGGTAAACCGAACAATGCGACGAGGATCAAAGCGAAGGGGCCCTGGCTTTTTCCGATCTTCACGCTTTCTCCCTGGGTGCTTCTTCGGACGACGGCCCCCCAGGTCTGAACAGCGGCCGGTCGAGCCTGTCGGCAACCGACTCGCTCTGACCGGTCCGTCCATTGTAGATTCCCAGGTATGGAACTCATTTTGATCCGGCACGGGTTGCCGTTGCGCATCGAGAACGAAGACGGTCGTCCAGCCGATCCTCCGCTTTCGGGAGTCGGACGCCAGCAGGCGGAGCGCGTGGCGGATTGGCTGGAGTCCGAGCAGATCGATGCGCTCTACACGAGTCCGCTCAAGCGGGCTTTCGAAACGGCACAGCCGCTCGCCAGGCTCAAGGGGTTGTCGCTTCGGGTAGAGGCCGGAGTCGCGGAGATGGATCAGCACGCCGACACCTACATTCCGCTGGAACAGCTGAAGGCGAGCGACTACGACGCCTGGAAAGAAGCAGTGCAGGGGGGATTGTACGCAGCGATCGACCTGCCCGCCTTCCAGCGCACGGTGATCGAGAGCATCGAGGGAATCATCGCCGCCCATCCACGACAACGCGTAGCGGTTTCCTGTCACGGGGGCGTAATCAATACCTGGGCTGGTCACGTGATGAATGTGGTCGGCAATCCGATGTTCTTCGATCCCACCTACACCAGCATCAATCGCTTCCTCGCGGCCAGTTCGGGCGAGCGCAGCGTTGTGACCTTGAACGAACACGCGCACCTCAGAGACTGAAGGAGATCAATATGCCGGCACTCGATGGAATGCGAATTCTCGACATGACGCAATGGGAGGCGGGTACCGCAGCCACCCAGGCCCTCGCCTGGCTTGGAGCCGATGTGGTCAAGGTCGAGCCGCCTGTGAATGGAGAACCAGGGCGGAGTTTCGGTCAAGGCGGGAGCGATTCGCCCTATTTCATTGCATGGAATAGCAACAAGCGCGCCGTTGCGATCGATCTCAATAAGCCAGAGGGGCGCAAATTGCTCCTGGACATGCTGCCGCACTACGACGTATTCGTCGAAAACTACGGTCCGGGTGTGATCGAGAAACTCGATCTCGGCTACGAGGTCATGAAGAAGATCCATCCGACACTGATCTACGCGCGAGTGAAGGGATTCGGGAGTACGGGACCTCAAGCCCACTACAAAGTCATGGACATGATCGCGCAGGCCGCATCCGGCGCAATGTCGGTGACGGGCAACAACGACGGTCCGCCGATGCGTCCCGGTCCGACCATTGCCGATTCAGGTACGGGAACTCAACTAGCACTGGCCATTGCTGCCGCCTTCATTCAACGGGAACGCACCGGCGAAGGGCAATTGATTGAGCTCTCGATGCAGGAAGCGATGATGTACTACATGCGCACAATGATCGCGACTGCTTCCAACTGGGGTGAGCACGTTGCACCGCGAACAGGAAACGGTTTCGGAGCGTTGATGAATCTGTATCCGTGCCGAGGCGACGGGGCGAACGACTATCTGTACATCATGATCGTAAACGATCGCATGTGGCAGGCGCTCGCACGTGCAATGGATCGTGAGGATCTCATCAGCGATCCGCGCTTTTCCTTCGGCGAGAGCATCTCTGCCAATTCCGAAGCGCTATCCGAAGAGATTGCGAAATGGACTCGCGAGTACGACAAGCGCGAAGCCATGGAGATCATCGCTGGGGCGGGAGTTCCCTGTAGCATGATTTACGACACGCAGGACCTGTTCAACGATCCTCATCTGGAGGCCCGAGGCTTCATCCAGGACGTGGAACATCCCGCGCACGGTTCCATTCGACTACCCGGTTCTCCGATGCGCCTTTCCAAAAGCGAAGTCGAGTTACGCGTGGCACCGGCGTTGGGGCAACACACACATGAGGTGCTGGCCCAGGATCTCGGGTATTCAGAGAATCAGTTTCAGGAGTTGATCGAAAAGAAGGTGGTGGGGTGAGCCGCGTTCTTTTCACTCTTTCTCGAGACGGTTTCTCATGAAGGTTTCTCATGACTGGAATAGTGTTCTGCCACAGTCTGCTGGGTGAGAAGTTGCACACTGCGCGGGTCACGCAGTTTCGTCTCGCGGCTCCAGCGTGCGAGAATGCAGACTTCTCGTGAAGGAGCCTGTTCGAATGCGTTATGGAATCGTTCTCGTTGCACTCATCGTCGCTCTGGTATCTGCTACACCCGCCTCCGCAAACTCGTCTTATCACAGCGGTTGTGGAGCCAGCCCCGTCATGAAGGTGATCGATGTTGCGCTGGTGCGTCCCCCGGCCCTCGTGGGTGCGGTCGCCAGTAGTGGCGTCTGGATTGCTCTGTCTCCGCTCTTGAAGATGATCGGAGTGGCAGATTCCCTGGGGCATCACATGGTCGTGCGTCCCTGGCAATTCACCGGTGGTCGTCACGCGGGATGTTTTCGCGGCCCCGAGGGCTACCAGCCGGGCAGCTGAGGATCGCGTTGCGAACGCGATCCCCGATCAGGGTGTGAGTTCCAGGGCCTGACGTCCGCGGGCGTGGAGGTCGCGGATCTGATCCTCGCTCAACCACTCATCCCACAAGGAGACCGAGTGGATCGAGCCGTTGAATTCCTGTGTCCCACCCAGGTCTCCACCGATCGATACGCTTCGTGGACTCGCACTCATCGGTCCCACGGGGAAACGCACCGGACCGGGTGCCGGGTCAGTCGATTCTCCGTCGATGAAGACGACGAACCGACCCGCTTCGTACTGCGCGAACACGTGCACCCAGCGCCCTGGAGCAAGCGCACCTGGGAAGACGAGATCGTCGATCGTCGCCCCGGAGCCACCTCGGGCCAGCACGCGGATCGGCGCATCGGGTTCCGCCCCCCGCACTCCCAATTCGATTGAGTCCTGCGGCTGATCTTGTTCAGCGCGGATCGTGAAGACGCGCATCTCTTTCGAGAGATCGTCGGGTCTGAACCAGGCCGAAAGAGCCCAGCGATCGGCGATTCCGATTTGCCGCTTCGGTTCGCTCACGAGACGCTCCCGAACGCCGTCGAAGTCAGCGTACGCCCCGCCCGCTGTCGTGTGCACGTCGGCCGAATCGATTGGATCGTCTGGAGAGTCCAGCGAAATGAGCTGAGCCGCGTCGCCGAAGTCCCGGCCCGGATCATCGCTTTCGAAGCCCATGCGCCACCAGTGCAGTCTTTGTGGAACCGGATCGCTTTCGCTCTCACTCGGAGCCGGTAGCTCGATGACTGCAGTTCCACCTGAATCCGGTTGCTCGATCGACGAGTCTGCCTGGCCACTCGACACCAGGGGCGTGGAATTCAATTCGAAGCCCATACCACCCTGGAAGAGTTGATCCACTTCGCTGTCCGCAAGTGCCGTGTTCCAGATCGAAAATGAATGCAGCGCTCCGGAGAATCCGTTCGCGCCGCCGACGGCTGCACCGACTGCCGTGAAGCGCGGACCGGAACTCAGGGATCGATAAGACACGACGCTCTCAGCCGTGGGGGCAAAGGACTCGCCATCGACATCGAAGCGCACGCGACTGCCGTCGTAGCGCACCACGGCGTGTGACCAGCGACCCGATGAAAACGGCGACGGGAACTCGTAGCTCAGCGCCAGTTCGCCGTTGGAGTCCCATCCATCGATGCCGATGGAAGCGGGGGAGATTCCACCGTTGATGCGCAGCGAGATTTCGTCGGCTTCCGGCCGGTAGGCACCTCGGGCCTGGAACAGATGGGCGCTTTGCAGGGCCGAATCCGGTCGTAACCAGAGCGAGAGGGTCCACTCGTCAGCGATGCCCAGCTGTAGTTGGGTACGATTCTCGAATCTCTGACCGTCCCCGTCCAAGGTCGCATAGCTTCCGTCGACGGTGTATTGGATATCCGCAGCGTCGATCGCCAACGCATCCAGGTTCACGACGTTTGATGAATTCCCGAAGTCGCGACCGGGATCGTCAGGGCTGGCGCCGAAATTCCACCAGTGGAGGAGACGTGGATCGCCGTCTGAAGATGGGATGTTCGACGTTGAAGCCGGAGCCGGATCCTCGATTGGCGGAGTCGGATCCTCGGGCGGTGTTTCGGCTTCCGGTGTCGCGATCTCGAAAGGGACGAGGACCCATCGCGCATTCGAGCGCGCCGACTCGACGAGGCCGCCGGAGAACGAGATGTACGCGGACATCTCTACCTTGTAGATCGCCGGGTCTGCATCGAACCACAACAATTCACCCAAAACCGAGCTCGCGATTGGAAGGCCCACATCGATCATCGTGACCCGCCCGGGGTAGGTGATCTCGGTGAAATAGACTCGATAGCCGTCAACGGAGTCGACGCTGGGTTCATAGACCACGAACAGGCCCTGAGTTGCCAGAGGTGTCACCGGATCGGGTTCGAGCCGCCGAACGTCCGCGCTTCCGGTTTGCGCCGAGGCACACCAGAAGATCAAGATCAGGCGGCAAAGGACTCGAACGCCGAGCGTTGTCCGGCGTTTCCCCCCAAAAGGCAACAAAGACATAAAGAATGCGGATAAGTGACTTGTCGTCGGTGTGGTGTGATGACGGTCACCCGGCGACCGACCCGCGAGCGGCAACTCAGGTGCAGAAGGCAACTCAAGTCTTCGTTCCGGAAGGCTTTGGAATGAAACTGACATTCTTTCGTGTAGCTGCTCCAAGGCTCGCATGACCGGTCTTCGCGGGCTGGACTTCCCTCACCGCCTGCTACTCTGATTCCGCAATGGCCAGAATGTGGACAGATCTGACAGTCGCCACGTGACTCGGGCTGAGGTTGCTGGGCCGTCGCCTGGCCGGGCGACGAACCGGGCCGCCCAATCGGGAGGTCTTTCGACGCGAACTCGAGGATGCACTTGCCCGGCTGCCCGACGGTCTGAACGCAGCTCGCGCGTGGATCGACCTGCCCGCAACGGAACCGCCCTCGCGAGACAGCGGTGTGGATCTGCTCGAAGGTGATCAGGTCAGCTACCTGGCCGTCGGTTGCGTCTACGCAAGCCGTCCGCTCGATATCTGGATTCAGCCTCGGAACCAGATCTGGACGAAGATCGGAAGCGACGGTGAGATCATCTCGTTCCCGCGCAACTCGAACACGGTTGTCGCGAAACGCAGTGGAAGATTGCTCTTTGGAAACTACTTTCCGAACGATTGGCTCGATCGCGGAGGCGCGCGACTCAATTCGGACTCGGTCTACGACGAGGCTTCAGGTGAGGTCCGCACTGCGCGAGGATTCGATTCCAAGCCACGACTACCTGAGCATCGCCGTTGCCATCTTTCAGCGCGGAGTCGGCGAGTGTGCCTACCGCAGCATTCGCGTGGCGAATGCAGATGACGAGTCCGCGCTTCTATAGGCCGGACGTCAGGAGATCACGCCGCGCTGTGAAAGCATGCGAACGATCCGATCCACACAGACATCGACGTCGATCTGGTCGGTCGAAAGTTCCAGGTCGGGATTCTCGGGTGCCTCGTATGGAGCGGTTACTCCGGGAAAGGAGCGGATCTCCCCGCTGTCGGCCCGCTCGTACATACCCGCTGGATCCCGCTCCCGGCAAAGTTCGATCGGTGCAGTCAGGTGAACCTCGAAGAAGCGCTCGGCGCCGATCAGGTCCCGAGCCTTTGCCCGGGCGCTTCGGCTGGGTGCAAGCAGCGAGCAGATGCAGATCAGTCCCGCGTGATTTGAGAGCCGGGCGATTTCGGACGCCCGCCGCAGGTTCTCTGAACGCTCGTTTGAACTGAAACCCAGATCGCGACTGATGCCCAGTCGCAAGTTCTCTCCATCCAGCACCTGAACCGCCCGCCCAGCGTCGAAGAGCCGACGTTCCAGTGCATAGGCGATGGTCGTCTTTCCAGCACCCACGAGACCCGTAAGCAGTACGGTTGCGGGTTTCTGGCCAAGGCGTTCGTTGCGCTCTTCGACCACCACCGAGCTGGTTCTGCGTTGCAGCAGGTCGCTGCGCGGATCGGCTTCCCAGAAACTCATACCGCGCTCGTCCGCGATATTGCGGCGTACGATCATTCCCGCACCCACGGTGATGTTCGTCATTCGATCGATCACGATGAATGCACCCGTGCGGCGGTTGTTCCGATAGGCGTCGAGCGGTATTGCGCGGTTCAGCGAGATCACACAGCGCCCGACTTCGTTCAGGGCCAGCTTGGACGCTTTCTGTTGCTCGAGTGTGTTCACGTCGACCGCGTAGCGGCATTCCGAGACAGTTCCCGATACCATGTTGGTGGTTTGTTTGAAGAAGTACTCTGCGCCGGGTTGCAGGGGTTCTTCGCTCATCCAGACCACCATGGCCTCGAAAACTCGCTCGACGCGCGGCAGTGCGCCCGGATGCACGAGCATGTCGCCGCGGCTCACATCGATTTCGTCTTCGAGGGTCACTGTGATCGCCTGAGGCGGAACGGCCTCTTCCAGGATTCCGTCGAAGGTGTGGATTGCTTTGACTCTGCTGCGGCTTTCGCTGGGTAGGGCCACGACCTCGTCGCCCGGCCTGAGAACACCGGAAGCGACGGTTCCCGCGAAACCGCGGAAGTCGAGATTCGGCCGGTTGATCCACTGCACGGGAAAGCGCAAATCCGTCAGGTTGCGATCGCTCGCGATGTGCACGCTTTCCAGGTAGTCGAGCAGAGCCGCGCCCTTGAACCACGGCATCTCTTTGCTGCGATCGACGACGTTGTCGCCCTTGAGTGCCGACAGGGGCAGAAAGTGCACATCGGGAAGGTCGAGCTTCGCTGCAAATTCTGAGTAATCGCTAACGATATTCTCGAAGACGGCTTCATCGAAGTCGACCAGGTCCATCTTGTTGACGGCTACCACGACATGACGAATACCGAGCAGTGCACAGATGAAACTGTGACGCCGGGTCTGCTGTAGCACTCCCTTTCGCGCGTCGATGAGGATGATCGCCAGATCGCAGGTCGAAGCGCCGGTCGCCATGTTCCGGGTGTACTGTTCGTGGCCGGGCGTATCCGCAATGATGAACTTGCGTTTCTCCGTCGAGAAATAGCGATAGGCCACGTCGATCGTTATGCCTTGCTCGCGCTCGGCTTGCAGGCCGTCAACGAGCAGCGCAAGGTCGATTTCGTCTCCCTGGGTTCCCTGTGTCTTGCTATCTCTTGCGACAGCTGCCAGTTGATCTTCGTAGAGCAACTTCGTGTCGTGAAGAAGGCGTCCGATCAGCGTGCTCTTGCCGTCGTCGACGCTTCCGCAGGTGAGCAGACGCATCAGTTCCTTGCGCTGATGCCGAGCCAGGTATTCTTCGATGTCCTGCTCGATCAGTTCCTGGTCCGTCAGAGATGCCACTAGAAGTAGCCTTCGCGTTTCTTGCGTTCCATCGAGGCTGCTTCGTCGTAGTCGATCATGCGGCCCTGACGCTCGGACTGCTTGGTCAAGAGCATTTCCTGGATGATCTTGGGCAGCGTATCGGCATCGGATTCGATCGCACCCGAGAACGGATAGCAGCCGAGTGTGCGGAAACGCACGCGGCGCATCTGCGGCTTCTCTCCGGGTTCGAAGCGAAAGCGATCGTCGTCCACCATGATCAAGTTGCCGTCGCGCTCGACAACGGGTCGCTCGGCCGCGAGGTACAGGGGCACGACCGGTACACCCTCCAGATGCAGGTATTGCCAGACATCGAGTTCAGTCCAGTTCGACATGGGGAAGACGCGAATCGATTCACCCTTGTTGACCCGGCCGTTGTACAGATTCCACAGCTCGGGACGCTGATTCTTCGGATCCCATTGGTGATTTCGATCGCGGAAGGAGTACACACGTTCCTTGGCACGGGACTTCTCTTCGTCGCGACGCGCCCCGCCGAAGGCAGCATCGTACCCGCCGTTTTCGAGTGCCTGAAGCAGCGCCTGGGTCTTCATCACGGTCGTGTAGTAGTTGGAGCCGTGATCGAAGGGGTTGATGTTTTTCGCGAGACCTTCCTGGTTCGTGTGGACGATCAACTCCAGATTGTTCTCTTTGCAGAACGCGTCTCTGAACTTGATCATTTCCTGGAACTTCCACGTGGTATCCACGTGCAAGAGCGGGAAGGGCGGTGGGGCCGGGTGAAACGCCTTGCGCGCCAGATGCGAGAGCACACCCGAATCCTTGCCGATCGAGTACAGCATCACCGGATTTTCGAATTCGGCCACGACCTCGCGGATGATTTCGATGGATTCGGCCTCGAGGGCCTGTAGATGGGTGAGGGTCTGGCTTGCCATACTGTTTCTTCCGGTCGGCGGGAGCGCGCGCTGCCGAAGGCTAACACACCCCCCAGGGAGTGGCTCCGGGGCCGAATCCTTCGCCGAACGCTCTACTCTACGCTTCTGGGCGATTCAGGCGGGCCCGTTGCCAGTTCTCATGCCGGTTTCGGAGAGGCCTTCACGGAGCCGAATCCGCGCAGCCGAACGGCGTCGTCCGAATGGCTCCCCGGGACGGACTTGAACCGCCGACCTAGTGGTTAACAGCCACCCGCTCTACCAACTGAGCTACCGAGGAATACGGAGGCGGTCAGTCTACGGCGGCGGCCGGAGGATTCAAGAGGGCAGGATCTCCAGCCGCGTAGATGATCTCACAGCGAGGCGCGCTGACGGTCTGGCTGGCGGAGCCGTCCTCGCCTGGGATCGTATTGCTCAATGTGACCTGCAGGCGCGTCCGGCGAGGGCCGAGGTCGGGCAGATCGAAAAAGTTTTCATCGCGGACCTCGCCGAGCGTCCGGTCGGGCATCGCCCAGCGCATCTGAGTGATGCTGGCAATGGCCCAGCCCTGAGCCAGGTCCGGATCCCAGCGCAGGCGCCACAGGCCGTCGGGAAGCGGTTCGAGTCTCAGGCCCAGGTCCTGACCTCGCAGTTCCAGACCGCCGGAGTAGTCGCTGATCAACCCATCCGCGTCGATCGCTCTCAGCCGGTACTGCACGGGCTCTCCGCAACCCACGGTGGTGTCCGTAAACGCGGTTGCGGTGGCGGGCACACTGGCCAGATGCTCGGGCTCGCTCCAGGCTTCGCCCTCGGTTTTCAATCGCCAGATCTCGTAGGACTCCAGGTCCCTTTCGATATTTGCGGCCCAGCGCAGTCCCACACTGCCCAGCTTCCGCTCCGAAACCGAGAGGTCGATGGGTGGGAGCGGCTCAGCTTTGGTCACGGCCCGCACGGGTTCGCTCATCTCGCTCTCCCCGCCAAACCGGTTGATTGCGGTGATGCGGTAGTACATGACTCGCAGATCTCCGGGTACGTGATCTTCGTACACCGCTCGCACCCGGCCGAAGACGGTGGCCACTTTCTCCCACGGACCTGCGACGGTGGGCGCTCGGTAGGCGCCGTAGCCAGACACCGTCCAGTGTTGAATCGGCTCCCAGGTCAGGACTGCACGGCGCGGCAGGTTCGAGTACACGTTCAGCCCGGTTGGAGTATCGGGGGGTGATTGCGTCGTCGCCGAAGTGAAGGCGTGACTGCGACTCATCTGTCCCTGAGAGTCGACCGGGTGAATGCGATAGAAATACGTCCGGCCGTCTCCGAGCGAACCGGGACCATCGCCGTCGTCGGAGTAGACGGTGCCAAAACGCGACTTCGTGCGGCCCACGATCGCGAACGGTCCCTGAGCTTGCTCCGAGCGCGCGATGACGTAGCCCGCAATGTCGCCGATGAGCACGGGATTCCAGGCCAACGAAATGCTGCGGTCTTCGGTCGAGGTGACGCGGATCGCCTCCGGGGGAATCAGATCGGTAGCGCGTTGCGGCGCCGAGAGGGAGTTCGCTTGCGACGAACCCGAGAGCCAACTCCCCGGCAGTCGGGCGCGCACGCTCGCGCATCCCGTAGCCATCAGGACTCCCAGCGTCAGACCGAGCAGACGCGTTGTTCTAGGAACCACCGGTCTGGATCTCCTCGAGTCGCGAAAGGATGCGCTCGGCGCGCTCGGCGTTCTCGATCGAGCGCTGGTGCCCGGGATCTATCAAGAGCACCCGGCGCCAGGCGCGCAATGCGTTGTGCAGGTCTTCGTCCTGGAAGTAGCGATTGCCCGACGCGTATACCTCTTCAACCATCGGCGTCATCTGTTTTCGCAGCTTGCGGATGCCCACCTGGGCCTCGGCGTGTTGCGGACTCACCCGAATTGCCTCCCGGTATTCGGCCAGTGCCCGAAACGGAGCGCCCGCCGAGTGGGCCTCCTGTGCCGATCGGTAGTGGCCTTCAGCGAGGATCTCCTCCTGGGAGACGACCACAGGCGGTGGCAAGGGTTCCTGAGGGACGGCTTTTTGCGCTGCGACGATGCGGCGACGCGCTTCCGTCTCTTCGAATCGCTGGATATACGAAAGGTAGCCCAGCGCCGTCTGGTTTTCGGGGTCCAGCGAGAGCACTCGATCAAAAGAGCTGCGCGCGCCGACCCGATCGCCGGCAGTGTAGGCCCGCCGACCCGCTTCCAGGTGCTGTACGACTTCGCCGCCGGCGGCGAGGCGCACCTGGTGGATCTCGATCTGGATTGCCGGATCGAACGGGTTGAGCCGTCCGAGGTTCGCCGCGTGTCGATTTGCGCGATGTAGCGCGCCTTGTTCCTCGAGAGCCTGAGCCAGGCCCGCTCGCTCCGCGTCTTCCTGTTTCCTGAGCCTTCGCGCCAGCTCTTGTACGTGTTCCAGCGTCGGCCGTCGATTCGGGTCCATCTTGAGTGCCAGACGGAAATACAGCACAGCTTCACCGAGTCGACCTTCGGACTCGAAGAAGAGGGCGCGCTTCTCGTAGCGCTTGAGCATCTGCGTGAGTTCTGCGCTCACCACGTCGGCGCGACTGCGACTCTCCTCGTAGTCCTCGTCGGGTGCGGCGATGTGCTCCCATACTGAAAGAGCGCCCGGCAGGTCGCCCTGGCGATAGAGCGCTTCTCCGCGTTCGAGATCGCTAGCGCAGCCGATGAGCAACGCCGGGAGTAGCGAAAGCGGAAGGAGGGAGCGGATCGTATTCACGCCTGAAGTCTAGCAGCCTGTGGGAAAACCTCGCGGAGTCCGGTCTGCTCAGTAGTCCACCTTGTAGGCAACTGTGGGAACGTCCATGCCTTCCAGGTTGAGTGCACCGAGGCTCTCGGCAGCGATTCGACCCCCGAGTCGGCGATAGACCTCGCCGGTCATGATGATCTCGCCAGCGGCCGCCCGGCCTTGCAGGCGATTGGCCACGTTTACCGGGTCGCCGATGACGGTGTAGTCCATCTTGAGCTCGGATCCGATGTTTCCAACGACGACTATACCGGTGTGAATCCCGATGCCGACTTCCAGGCGCACGTAGGACTGCCCCGATGCCTCGTATTTCGAGTTGCGTTCATCTACGGATCGCTGCACTGCGATCGCGGCGGCCACCGCTCTTTCCGGGTGATCGAAGGTTTCGATCGGGGCGCCGATGTACGCGAGGATCGCGTCGCCGATGTACTTGTCGACGGTGGCGCCGTGTTCGAGCAGGCGCCCGGTGATCAGGTCGAAAGCTTCGTTCAAGAACGAAACGATCCTCTGTGGGCCGATCGATCGAGTCAAGCGCGTGAACTTGCGGATATCGATGAAGATGACCGTGACCTCGCGCTGCTCACCCTCGAGCGCGATCTCCTCAGAGGATTCGGTTACCTGGCGGAGCACGTGATCGCTTACATAGCGCCGGAATGCCGTCTCGATGCGCGCCTTCTGGCTCAGGCTCTCACTCATTGAGTTGAACGCACGGGCCAGCACGCCGATCTCATCGCGGCTCGTAATTGCGACGCGCGCCGACAGGTCGCCTACAGCGAGCGCATTGACTGCCATGCGCAGCCTTTGCAGCGGGCGTGTAATTCGACCGCTGATCGCGAACGCAAGCGCGAGACCCACGATCAGGAGTGCTCCCGATGCGAGCAGGATGTCGCGCCGCGCGCGGCCAACCACTGGCGAGATCACGGCATCCAGATCCATGATGATCTGGACTTCACCCAGGTCGACATCGCGAAAGCTCATCTGCGAGGCCACCATCAGCCTCCCGCCGATCCCACGCGTCGATAGACCGGACCCAACGAGTTCGACGGTGGTCATGCGCTCGCGGCGTTCGGGTTCGGTCACGCGAGACGAGACGATCACGGCGCCATTCGCGTCGAGAACGCGAGCCACCAGGATTTCGGATTCCTCTGCGACGGTCTGGACGAGTTTCGCGAGCACCAGATCGTCTTCGAGCAGGAGCGGGTCTCGGGCGTTGTCGGCGAACTGGCGCGTCAGGAATTCGCCGCGTTTTCGCGCTTCGTTCTCGATGGCCTCCGACGATTGCTCGAAAACCAGAACCGAGACGGTGCCGACACCGGCAATCAGTAACACACTGGCCAGGATCGCCAGCTTCAAGCGCAGCGGGAAGATCACGGCTGGCTCGTCGTGCGCTGGGCGGAGGTACCGCCGTTTTGCGATCGCGCCGGGTGGGTGGGCGCTGCCATGGGTCTTCTCCTCGCAACGACTCCGGAAATTGGCTCCTGGTGCCAGGTCTGCCCGGGAATCTCCTTTGACGACAATGGTTTGTCTGCCAGAGCGAGGCCTGGAGCGTACCACTGCCGCGCGGCTTCGCAAACCCCGCGATCATGCTCTAAGCTCCGGTCGATGAACGGCTCTCGCGCTCGACGCCTGGTGGTGTTCGACTTCGATGGAACGCTTGCGGACACGTGGCGCGACCTCGGGACTGCGCTCAACCGAACGCTGGAGGACGGCGGTCAACCGGCCGTCCAGGGACCGGACGTGCGGGCCTGGATCGGCGACGGCGCACTCAAGCTCCTGGAACGCGCGCTGCCCGATTCGGAGTCGACCCCGGAGCGACTCGCCGTCTGGTTCGAGCGTTTTCGTTTGCACTACGACCAGTGCTGTCTCGAGACCACCGAACTCTATCCGGGCATCTCGCGCTGCCTCGAAGATCTCTCGAGCGAACGGCTTGCGGTGCTCAGTAACAAACCCGGCCGCTTCCTCGATCGCATCATCGATGGTCTGCATCTCAAGGGGCATTTCGAAGCCGTGCTCGGCGGCGATGCGATCGACGCACGCAAGCCCGACCCCCGCGTGCTCGAGAATGTGATCGAGACCGTCGGTTCTGAGATCGAAGAGGTCTGGATGGTCGGCGATAGCGGTGTCGATGTGGCGACGGGTCGCGCGGCGGGTGCGCGCACGATCGGTTGTGCCTGGGGACTGCGCGGGCGTGAGGAATTGCGCCAGGCTGGAGCGGAATTCCTGATCGAGAGCGCAGCAGAAATCGTCCCGATCGTCCTGGGCCGGAGCTGATGTGAGCGTCACGGCCAGGCTTGCGGATTTTGCGCTCTCCCTGAAGCTCGATTCCATCGACGAGCCGACGCGCGTATTGGCCTGCCAGGCGATTCTAGACGTGCTGGCCTGTGCAATCGCCGGTCGCGAAGAACGCGTGACCCGAGTAGTCCGTGGAATGGTGCTCGATCAGGGCTCCACCGGCATGGGCACGCTCTGGGGGAGTGGCGAACGCGTTTCGCCCGGTAGTGCGGCACTGGTCAATGGCGCGGCCGCACACGCACTCGACTTCGACGACGTCAGTTGGGCGATGCAGGGACACCCGAGTGTGCCGCTCGTTCCGGCTGCCATCGCGGTGGCCGAGAGTCGCAAGGCCAGCGGCGCTGATCTACTGGCGGCATACGTCGCGGGTTTCGAAGTGCAGTGCAGGCTCGGGCAGGCGCTCACGCGTTCACACTACGAGAAAGGCTGGCACCCGACCGCGACTCTCGGAGTGATTGGTGCGACAACCGCGGTCGGGCGGCTGCTGGGCCTGGATCCCGAGCAACTGCGCGCCGCCTACGGTATCGCCTGCTCGCGCGCATCGGGCAGTCGAATGGCCTTCGGAACCGACACCAAACCGCTGCACGCCGGCCTCGCTGCACGCGCCGGCCTGGAGGCGGCAGAGTTTGCACGGCGCGGACTGACCGCGGTTGATGACGGTTTCGAGGCCGACATGGGAATGGCTGATCTGTACGGCGGTGATCGGACGCTCGAGTTGCCGACGCTCGGTCGCCCGTATGCGTTGCTCGATCCCGGTCTGGAACTCAAGCCCTATCCGGCGTGCAGGTTCACTCATCGCACGATCGACGCTGTGCTGGCGCTGCGCGAACGCAACCCCGACGAGATCGTCGCGTCGATCGAGTGCCGGATCGATCCTTTCGCGCAGAAGATCCTGATCCACCCACGGCCCACCAGCGGCCTCGAAGCAAAGTTCAGCTTGCCCTACTGCACCGCTCTGGCCTGGCTCGACGGTTGGCCCGAGCTTCGCAGTTTCTCGGACGAGCGCAGCCAGGGCGACGACGTACAGGATCTTCTGGCGCGCGTTACGGTCAATGATTCCCTCGATGGCGAAGACAGCGTCGAGATCCTCTTCGAGTCGGGACGCAGGGACCAGGAGAGCGTGGAGCACGCGCGGGGAAGCCCGCAGCGACCACTGGATGAAGAGGAACGCCTGCGAAAGGTGCGTTTCTGTACCTCGCTTACACTGGGCGGGGAGCGCACCGAACTCTTGATCGCCAGCATCGAGGGGCTCGACGCGCTGCCCGATGTCACCACGCTTGGGGTATTGTGCAGCCCGGTAGGCGAATGACTCAAACATCCCCTTCAATCAAGCTCTCGGTTGGCGTATACGATGCGCTCTCCGCGCGTCTCGCACAGAGAGCCGGTTTCGAACTCCTGTTCCTTTCGGGGTATGCCGTCGCCGGGACTTCACTGGGCGAACCGGATTTCGGCCTTCTGACCCAGACCGAGATGCTCGAGACCGCTCGACGCGTGATCCAGGCGGTGGATATGCCCGTGGTCGTGGACGGGGATACCGGCCACGGTGGACCCTTGAACGTGCAGCGAATGCTGCGCGCGCTGGTCGGGATGGGCGCCGGCGGAGTGTTGCTCGAAGATCAGGTCTGGCCCAAGCGCTGCGGGCATATGCACGGCAAGCAGGTCATCCCGCTCGGGGAGCACGTGCAGAAGATCCGCGCCGCAGTCGATGCCCGTGGCGATGCCGAGCTGCTCATCATCGGCCGCACGGATGCACGCGCGCCAAATGGGCTCGACGACGCGATCGCCCGAGGTCGCGCATATCGCGAAGCCGGGGCGGATGTGATCTTCGTGGAGGCGCCCCAGGATCGCGACGAACTCGCTCGCATCGGTCGCGAGGTTCCGGGTCCGCTAATGGCAAACATGGTGGAAGGTGGCGCGACGCCCATCTTGCCGCTGGATGAGCTGCGCGCGCTCGGTTTTGGGCACGTGGTCTACCCACTCACCGGATTGTTGGGCGCTGCACGCGCGCTCGAGCGCGCATTCGCGAAGTTGATCGCGAACGGTCAGAGCCCGGAAGACCCGGAAGTGAAGATGAGTTTCGAGGAGTTTACCGACTTGGTGGGACTACCGGAAAAATACGAACTGGCGAATCGCTACAAGCTCGACGAGATTTCGTAGTCGATGATGACTCGAACCCCTCCCACCGGCATCGACGTCCACAGCGATGTCTGGACCGATCCCCTGACCCCTATCGTGTTCTTGCAACGCACGCTACGCGTATTTCCCAACCGCCCCGCCGTGGTCAACGGTGACGAGGAATGGACCTACGCGCGACTCGCCGAAGAGGTCGGACGAATGGCCGGGGCTTTGAGGCGCGCGGGAATCGGTCCGGGGGACCGCGTTGCGATCCTGTCGCCGAACACGCCCTGGCACCTGGCGGCGCATTTCGCGGCACCCCTGATCGCGGCTCCGCTGGTTTCGATCAATACCCGTCTGGCCGGTCCCGAAATCAGCTACATCCTGCAGCACTCCGGTGCGCGCATTCTCCTGGTCGATCCCGAACTCGCGCCCGTACTCGACGGACAGGATCTCCCGTCGACGCTGGAGCGCGTCATCGAGATCCCCGACCACGCCGTGCCCGTCCGGGAGGGTCAAGAGGACTACCGGGAATTCGTTGCCGGTGCAGAGGTGCTGCCGATCGAGAATCCGATCGATGCCGAGGATACGCTGCTCTCGATCAACTACACCTCGGGAACGACGGGTATGCCCAAGGGAGTCATGTACACGCATCGCGGTGCGTACCTGAACGCTCTGGGTGAGATCGGGTCGCTCGGTTTCTCGAAGGAAACAGTCTTTCTGTGGACGCTGCCCATGTTTCACTGCAATGGCTGGTGCATGCCCTGGGCGGTGACGGGTGCGGGCGGGCTCCATGTGTCTCTGCGCGGTGTGGTTCCCGACGAGATCTTCAGCATGATCGATCGACACAAGGTCACCAACTTCAATGGTGCACCGACCGTCCTGTTGATGCTGGCG
>JAAELY010000009.1 GCA_024226335.1 bacterium | reverse complement strand
TACTCGACAATTTTCGAAACGACGCCGGCCCCAACCGTGCGACCACCCTCGCGGACCGCAAAACGCAATCCCTCTTCCATCGCGATCGGCGCAATCAGCTTTACACTCATCTTGACGTTGTCGCCCGGCATCACCATCTCGATCCCCTCAGGAAGGTCACACGCCCCCGTCACGTCGGTGGTGCGAAAGTAAAACTGCGGTCGGTAACCGTTGAAAAACGGCGTGTGCCGACCACCTTCGTTCTTACTCAGCACGTACACTTCCGCTTCAAACGCCGTGTGCGGGGTGATACTGCCCGGAACGCACAACACCTGGCCGCGCTCGACTTCCTCGCGCTTGGTGCCGCGCAACAATATCCCGACGTTATCTCCCGCCTCGCCGCTGTCGAGCAGCTTGCGGAACATTTCAACCCCCGTTACCGTAGTTTTCGCCGTGTCCCGAATGCCGACAATCTCGATCGAATCGCCAACTTTGACAATGCCCCGATCGATTCGACCCGTCGCCACCGTGCCCCGACCGGAAATCGAGAATACGTCTTCGACCGACATCAAAAACGGCTGGTCGATCGGGCGTTCGGGCAACGGTATGTAGTTGTCGAGCGCCTCGAGCAGTCGCGCAATCGACGGCTCGCCAATCTCGCTGTCATCACCTTCCAGCGCTTTCAGCGCCGACCCGGTAATAATCGGCGTGTCGTCGCCCGGAAACTCGTAGATATCCAGCAATTCTCGCACTTCCATTTCAACCAGCTCCAGCAGTTCCTCGTCATCGACCATGTCGGCCTTGTTCAGGTACACGACGATGTACGGTACGCCCACCTGGCGCGCCAGTAGTATGTGCTCGCGGGTTTGCGGCATCGGACCGTCGGCAGCCGAACACACCAGGATCGCTCCGTCCATTTGCGCGGCACCGGTAATCATGTTTTTGACGTAGTCGGCGTGGCCCGGGCAGTCGACGTGCGCATAGTGGCGGGTGTCCGACTCGTATTCCACGTGCGCAGTGGCTATCGTGATGCCGCGCGCGCGCTCTTCCGGGGCGTTGTCGATCTGGTCGTACGCCTTCGCTTCACCGCCCATCTTTTCGGCCTGTATCTTCGTGATCGCCGCTGTCAGCGTCGTCTTGCCATGGTCAACATGGCCGATCGTTCCCACATTTACGTGTGGCTTGGTTCTCTCAAATTTTTGTTTGGACACCGCTAT
>JAAELY010000008.1 GCA_024226335.1 bacterium | reverse complement strand
GTCCCCACGCAGGCCGCGCAGAAGATCCCAGGTGGTGACGTGCGTTTGATCGTCGGTCGTGTTCCCGTCGAGTACGTTGAAGTGCACGGGCACGGACCCATCTGCGCTTGTCGTCAGCACGAAGAGGAGCTGCTTGAGGTCCGGTCGGTGGTCCTTGTTGTGGCCGTGCGTGATGACCGGGACGCGCTTGCCGCGCATCAGCAGGCCCACTCCATGGTCCGCGTGCTCGCCACTGAAGGTGACCGTCGTGGAGTCGTTGTGGAGCTCCTCGAGGGATACGTCGAATTCGCGCGTCACATGGGCGGCCACATGCAATGCCAGCGATCCCTGGTCCGCGTCGAAGAGCCGGTCCAGCCAGCGCCCAACGCGATCGTCATTGATGGCGCCTACTTGAGATGCGCTCAGCCCCAGGCACTCTGGATCGTACTGAGTAGCCCATTCTCCGATCCCATAGAGCGGCTCCCGGGAGAGTAGGCTGTTCTTCACGAGAAGCTCCACGCCTTGAGCGGGATCAACCTTCGTCCGCGGGTCGACACGCGGGAAGTATGCCTCGATTGCTTCTCGCAACGTGAGCTTCCGGCAAGCGTGCATGAGCCGCGGCATGCGAGGGGCTATGGTCTGGGCACAACCCTGGCCCCGGAGAGAATTCCATGGCAAACAAGACCAGCGATCAGGATGCAGCCCAGCTGGCGGCAACCCGTCGCGAGTTCGAGCAATGGCGGAGCACGCGAAGGCGAGGAGCGAGAATCCCCGACCATCTGTGGTCGGCAGCCGTGCGTGTCGCACGACAATACGGCGTGACCCGAGCGACACAAGATCTGCGACTGGACTTCTACGCGCTGAAGGAGCGCATGAAGGCGTCGTCGAGCCCGCGAGACGAGACTTCCAGGCCGATGGAGTTCGTCGAGGTCGCGCCTCTCGCGCCGACGCCGGAGTGCATTCTGGAGATCCACGGCGAGCACGGGCGAACGGTGCGGCTGACGTTGCAGGGCCTGACCGCGACCGCCCTCGCTGCGGTAGCTCGCAGCCTTACGGAGTGAGTGGGGATGATCCAGCTTACGGCGCAGATGCGCATCTTCGTGGCGGTCGAACCCGCAGACTTCCGCAGGGGAATAGATGGCCTGGCCCGCGAGTGTCGGGCGCGGCTCTTGCAGGATCCGATGAGCGGTGCGGTGTTCGTGTTCCGCAATCGTCGCGCAACGGCCATCAAGCTGATCGTCTACGACGGCCAGGGGTATTGGCTGTGCCAGAAGCGTCTCTCTACAGGTCGCTTTCGGCACTGGCCACGAAGCGCTGGCGAAGCCACGCGCATGCTCGAAGCTCACGAACTCCACGTTCTTCTACGCGCCGGTGACTTCGAGGCAACGAGTGCCGCTCCGGTCTGGCGCAAGGTGAACGAGGTCGCCTGAAAAGGATCGAGAGAAAAGACGCCTTGGGGCTTGCGTTCCACAGCCACTCATCCTACGGTGTTCTCCATGAACACCGTCCTTCGCTATCGCGGCCGTGACGTCACCGAGCAAGACGTCACCTTCCTGCGCGAACTGATCACGCGTCACAAGGACGAGAGTCGGCGCCGGCTTTCCGCACGCGTCTGCGAGGCGTGGAACTGGCGTCAGGAAAACGGCGCCTTGCGCGACATGCTTTGTCGCAGCCTCATGCTCGAGCTGCATCGATCCGGCTTGATCGAACTCCCGCCCGTGCGCTGCCGTCCGGTGAACAACGCGATTCGCCATCGCCGCACGGCGAGCGTCGAGATCGATCGAACGCCCATCAACGGACACTTGTCGGATCTCGGCCCGCTGACGTGGCGTGCGGTCCGGCGCACACCGCAAGAGCCGTTGTTCAACGCGCTCCTGAAAGAGCACCACTATCTCGGGTACACGCGTCCCGTCGGCGAATCCCTCAAGGTGCTCGTGAGCGCCGGGGATCGTCCCATCGCCTGTTTCGCGTGGTCCTCGGCTCCCTACCACCTGGACCATCGCGACCGCTTCATCGGTTGGTCACGTGACGCCCGCACCAAACACCGCCACCTG
>JAAELY010000007.1 GCA_024226335.1 bacterium | reverse complement strand
GGAGCGGAATGAGCGAGGCCGATCGAGAGGTGCTGATCCGGGCGTTCGAGCAGTTGGACTGGAACCTCCTGAACAATTTTGGCCGGAATCGCCACGCGTTGATTCGGACCCTTCGTGACATTTTGAAAGGCGGATTGGTGACCCCACTGCCCAGTCGAGTGAAGCTGGACAGTTTGCCACGCGACGGGCCGATTCCGACGGACCTGGCCGCCTTTGCCGAGGCTTGGCCGCCGAGTTCTTTGAGCGGATGAAGGTTTTCGGCGAGAAATTCGACTCTTCGGTGTTCTACGCCCCGGAATGCAGCGCCCATACCAAGCGAGGCAAAACGGTCCACGGCTACGGTGTGCAGTTTTTGGCCGATTTGAAGTTCGGATTCATCTGGGCGTTCGCCGTGTTCCCGGCCGGCGCAGGGTTTCGTCCGCAGGCCGCGGATTGGGTTCTTCAGACAAAACAGATCTTTGACTTCGGACCGATCCAGCTGACATCGGACCGTGAGTACACACGATCGCCAAAGCCATCCATCAATGGCATGAGAAGGAGATTCTTCATTACGGTCCCCGTTCGGACGTGGACCGCAAGAAGAAGGGCATCTTCATCGAGGAGGACTTCGAACTGCACGAGTTGTACGCGACCTGCCCCAACGGGACGCGGCTGAGCCGAAAGCCCAACGTGTTTGTGCGCGGTTCGAGCGAGCAATGGCGTTATCAGGCCAAGAAGTCGGACTGCCAAGGCTGCCCGCTTCGGAGTCGCTGCACGAAGAGCAAAGGCCCGCGAATGTTGTGCGTGAACGTGTATCGGGAAGACCTGGAGATCCATGCTGCCCGCATGAAGGCCGATCCCGAGCGGACCCGCGACCTGATGGGGCGGCATCGCGCGATGAGTGAAGG
>JAAELY010000006.1 GCA_024226335.1 bacterium | reverse complement strand
GGACTCTTAATCCGCCGGTCGCCGGTTCGATCCCGGCCGCGCTCACCAGGGAAGTGCGCGCCGGTGCACGACTTCTTGATGCGCGTCGCGCTTGCTCCGATGGCGGCGTGTTGAAGAGGGGCCGTCGAGAGCTGTCGTCAATGAATCCGCGTAGCCTTGCAGCTCACCTGGCAAGAAGTGCGCGTAGGGATCGAGCAGAACCTGAGGCGACTTCCAACCGCCCACCTGCTGGACCCACAACAGGGTTGTGCCACGGCTTAGGTGCAGGCTCGCGAACGTATGACGAAGTGCATATGGCGTGATGCGCTTCCCCGCGCTTCGGAATGTCGTTCGCACGAGGCGATCGAAGCACCGCCTACGAAAGTTCGTCGGGTCAATGAATCCGCCTGAGTTGTTGGGGAATGCGAGCGCTTCCTCTGGGAACCGGTCGGGCTTGTGCGTACTCGGCTGTGCCACAATGGATTGAGATGACGATCTCCGACGAGACCGCGCTGAGGCTGAAGCTCTGGAAGGAGCTTGCTGGAGACACCGCAACGGCGGATGAAGAAGCCAGAGGCGAGCGAAGTGGCTCGCGTGCGGCTCAGCGATCTTGCTCGTGAGGGGGCGGTCGCTACTGGGTGCATTTTTCTTCTGTCTCTCGACTCTGGCGGAGATTGCGACAACGTCGAAGCAAATATCGCTTCCTGGACTTGCACCGGATCGACTCCGACCGGAACCGGGCTCAATACTCCCTCCTACGGGATCCCGCATAGCATGGGCGGCCCTCTCTCGACGTGCGAGGTTTACCGAAACCTCGGTTTCGACTTCGCCGCGCTGACTCCACATCATGAGAAGTCGTGTCTCGGCGCCGGCTGTAACGGCGACTATCGCGACGATACTCTCTCGTGGTGGACGGCTCCCGGGAATCAAGGAATCGACTCGGCCTGGCCGCTCGACCAGACCCGCGTCCCTCTCTGGAATGAGACTTGCGGCTTCCAGGACTTCGTCGCCGGCGCCGGCAATTGCGTGTCTCCGCCCGAAGATGAAATGTTGTCAATGATGACCGGCGCGGCGCGCTCGAGCATCGACTGGTGGAGATCGGTCGCGAGACGTCGGACCAACTGAAGTTCATTCCTGCGACGGTTGCGATCGTGCGGCACATCCGCCCGAAGTACGCCTGTCCGAAGTGCAAGGACGCGGTGCGGATCGCAGCGATGC
>JAAELY010000005.1 GCA_024226335.1 bacterium | reverse complement strand
AGATCAAGCGCATCTCTCCCGCAGAAGTTAGCCCAGATAGAGGAAATGCCCTGCCAGAGCTGGTATTCTCGGTTTGCCAAGAACCATGAAACCAGCCAAGGAGGGCACTTCAGATGAAGCTCGATAGTAGTGAGATCCTCAGACGTCGTCAAGCCGAGTTGGAGGCGCGGCTCGACCCAAGCTGGCAGCCAGAGACCTCCGAGCCGGTGTTCTCCAGCCATACGGGGGACTCGATCTCGTACGAAATCTCTGGTCGGGTCACAGCGATTGACCAGGGAGGCCTGGGCGTCATCGTCCAGCTGGTCCAGCACCTAGGTCTTGCGGAGGTCATTGATGAGCGGCTGCATCTGCTCAAACGGCACTTGCCGTATCACGAGTCCGATCATGTGCTGAACCTGGCCTACAACATCCTGGCGGGAGGTCAGTGCTTAGAGGATCTGGAGCAGCGTCGCCAGGATCTGGGTTACCTGAACGCGCTGGATGCTCGACGGATTCCAGACCCCACGACGGCGGGCGACTTTCTGCGTCGATTCACGGCGGAAGATGTGGAGACGTTGATGGATGCGGCCAATGAGGTTAGAAGCGACCTCTGGCGTGCGCAGCCGCCTCGTCGCCGCGCCCTGGCCTGGATCGATGTCGATGGGACGATTGCGGAGACCACCGGGGAGTGCAAGGAGGGTGCGGACTTCGCCTATACCCGCCAGTGGGGCTACGGCCCCTTGGTGGTGAGTCTGGCGAACAGCCAGGAGGTGCTCTACACCGTGAATCGGCCGGCGAACGAGCCTTCCCACAGCGGGGCGATCCGGTGGCTCGACAAGTCAGTGAACTGGGCGAGGTGCAGCGGTTTCGAGCAGGTTCGGCTGCGAGGAGACACAGACTTCTCTTTGACGTCGCACTTTGATCGCTGGACCACGGACGGGGTCCAGTTCGTCTTCGGTATCGATGCCCACCCGAGCTTCGTTGCTCGGGCAAACGCGTTGGAGGAAGCGGACTGGACTCGACTGGAGCGTCGCACTACACAACCTGCAAGGGCCCGATTGCGGCTGCGTCGGAAGAATGTCAAGGAGGAGAAGATCCAGGAGCGGGAGTACAAGAACTTGCGCTTGCTTCGCGAAGATGTGGCAGAGATTCCCTATTCGCCGAAGCGGGCTCGCGGGGAGTACCGCATGGTGATCTTGCGCAAGCAGATCAACGTCGAGAAGGGCCAGCAGAAGCTGGAGGACGAGATTCGCTACTTCTTCTACGTGACGAACGTCAGCGAGTCGGAGCTGAAAACCGAGGAGGTGGTCTTCGAGAGCAATGCCCGCTGTCATCAGGAGAATCTGATCGAGCAGTTGAAGAACGGGGTGCGCGCGACGCAGATGCCGGTGGGCGACTTAGTGGCCAACTGGGCCTACATGGTCATCGGCACTCTGGCGTGGAATCTCAAGGCGTGGTTGAGTCTGAGTTTGCCTGAGTCGGCGTTGTCGCGGGCTCTGCTCAAGATGGAGTACCGTCGATTCGTCAACGAGGTGATGGGGATCCCCGCTCAGATCCTGCGGACAGGGCGCTACCTGGTCTACCGCCTGCTGTCCTTGGGCGGCCGCTGGGGCGAGTTCTTGATCCAGTCCAGTCAGTGGTTACGACAACAACCTCGACACGCCTGAGCGCGCGCAGCGCTCCTTGGCCGTGCGAGCCAGCGACGCTGGCAGGGAGGAGTGTGTCCCCCCGACAATCTGATGCCGCCAAGTCATCGCATGAATGGCTCCGCAGCAAAGAATGGGCGCTCGGATTCGATTCGAGAGGCGAAGAAATCTCCTGCTAGCGAATCCGAGGCAGATCGGATTCGCCGAAATCGTGAATCCGGGGGCAAAAACCCTAACGCGCTTGTTTTGGGACTAGGCCGGGAAGCGGGGCAGGCGTGGGGTTGGGGCAGTCTCCTGGCCGTCCTGGTGGCCGTCCTCT
>JAAELY010000004.1 GCA_024226335.1 bacterium | reverse complement strand
TGTCGCCGCACTTCTACACGCGGGACGACGAGTTGGAGTACGCAGTCGACGAGCTCGCCGACGTGCTCGAGACCGGCGCATGGGAGAAGCACGCCGGCGTGGAACGCACCGTCTCCTGAACCTGATCGTTGCTCCCGAATCAACTTCCGGTGTTCGCATCCAATCTGCCCGAGCCCGGTCATCGCACGGGGTTGTGGGATTCGCTTTCAGAGATCGAGAGTTCCGCGAATCAGGTGTCGGGATCGGCGAATGATCTTTTGTTTGTCGCTGAGCAATACGTCGCGGGGACGCTTTGCGATGCTGCGGGCCAGGTCCAGTGCCTCGTCCTGCAACGCGTCGGCCGTCACCACCCGAACCGCCAGACCCCGGGTTTCCGCCTCCTTTGCGTCGACGGCGCGTCCCGTGAGTGTCAACTCGCGGGCGAGAGATCCTCCGATCAGATCGTGAAGCAGCCCGTAGGCGACTGTTCCGAAAGCCGCTTCGGGGTGAGAAAAGGATGCAGCTTCGGAAGCGATTCGCAGATCGCACATCAATGCCAGATCACATCCGCCTCCCATCGCGGGACCGTTGACCGCCGCGATCGTCGGGAGTGGAAATTCGATGAGTGCGCGGTGAAATCGGTCGCTCGAAGCCCAGATCCGGTCTGCGAATTCCCGCTCTCCAATGCGTCCAAATTCGCCGAGGTCGAATCCCGCACAGAAGACACTGCCCGCCCCCGTCAGGATCACGACTTTCACCCCGTCCTGGCTAGCCAGTTCAGCCAGCGCGTCGGATATCTCGTCGCGGAGCGCAATGGAGAGTGCGTTCTTTCGTTCGGGGCGGTCGAGGGTCAGTACGGCGACCCCGTCGCCACGATCAGATATCTGGATTTGTTCTGACATGAGTGCTCTCCGTGAAAAGGGGACAGGTTTCAATACGGTAGCGTATGGTACTACACGATGACGAAGCACAACCGAAACGGGAAAGTGGGCGGAGGCGCAGCGAAGCGTCTAGGGGCGCGCGATTGGGAGATCGGAGCGCTGGCGATGATCGGAGAACTGGGGCTCAGGGGTCTCGCGATAGAACCGCTGGCCCGTCGCCTCGGTGTGACGAAAGGAAGTTTCTATTGGCACTTCTCCAGCCCCGAAGAACTACTCGAGGCCAGCCTCGAACGCTGGGAGCGCGTGTTCACGGACAATAAGTACGGCGCACTCGAGAAGAACGCCGATCCCTCCCTGCGCCTGCGCGAACTCCTCGGCGATATTGCATCGGGGGATCCGGCGTTAGGCGTCTTTCTCGCCTTCTCGCTAGAGCGAGATCACGAGCGGGTCGGGCCCGTGCTGCGACGGGTCATGCGGAAACGCATCCGGTTCTTGACCCAGACACTCGAAGATATGGGATTGCCTTCCGCGGTTGCTGCAGATCGGGCCATCATCCTCTACTCCACCTACGTCGGCTTCCTACAAGTCGCTGCGCAACTCTCTCCCCGAGGATTGCCCGCGCGGCGCCGACAAGACCTGGTGGAGCAGGCCTTTCAGTTGGTCGTTCCGGAAACGGGCTCCGACTGAACGGGTGGAATTTGAATTCAGATCAGGCGGTATCCACCGCTCCGTCCAGGTCGAGCCGCGATCAAGCCTCGCGACAGAACTGGGCGATGCTGCCGGCGGTTTCGCGGCTCACGTCCGGGCAGGCAATCGCGAAGATCTCGGTGCCGTGAATCGTGCCGTTGACCTGGCGGCAGCGCGCGGGCACGCCGGATCGCAGTAGTAGCCGGTAGAACTCGATGCCCTCGTCGCGCAGCGGATCGCATTCGTTGACGCTGATGACGGTAGGAACGAGGTTCTTTACGTCGGTCTCGGATGCGAAGCTCGGCCAGGCGAGTGGGTTCTTGCGCTCGAGTTCTTCGATGCCATAGGCCATGGCGCCGCGGTTGTTATGCAGATCGAGAAGCAAGCCGTTGTTGTCGGTCGAGGACGGCAGGTGCTCCTGCGGCCAACTGCCGGCGATATAGGGACAGAGTGCGTACAGCCCGCGGATGTGCCCGAGGTCGTCGTCCTGCTTCAACTTCAAACCGGTAGCGAGCGTCAGATTGCCTCCGCCGCTCTCACCGGCCACGATGATATGCTCGGCATCTACGCCCAGTTCCGTCGCGTTGGCGTGCAGCCACTTCACCCCCGAAACGCAGTCGTTGAGGCCCGCGGGAAATGGCGCAACTTCGGGTGCGGACGACGCAGACAGGCAGTTGCGGAAATCGACCATTGCGACCGCCACTCCCTGGGCCGCGATGATCTTGCCCCAGGCCCGGTACATACCGTCGAAACAGGACATCACCTGCATGCCACCGCCGTGGATATAGTAGACGCAAGGCAGGGGCTCCGAGGACTCCGGCCGGATGAATTGCACCTTGATCGTGTTGCCGTCCGGATCCGAGGTGAACTCGTGCGTGGCAATCGAAAGGCCGGCCGATGGTGCGATCTGCTCGTTGTCCATCAGTTCGAAGCCCGCCACCATCTGCTCGCGCAGGGCGATGGCTTCCGCCGTATTGGCCTCGGCCAGAAGTTCATCACGGCTCCTGGCGTCCGGTTGGCTGGTCGTCGGAAACGCAGCCATGGTGGCCTTGATGCGGGGATCGATGCGGGGATCTTCCTGGAGCTTGCTCATGGCTTTGCCTCACTCGGTATGAATTTGAAGCCATCATACCCTCTCGGGACAGACCAGAGCTTCGGACGACAGATCTAGAATCCTGGGCAGTTTCGTGTACCATTGGCTGACGGACAAATGGGTGCTCTACCGGAGGGAAATGCCGATGAGGCGATCACTCCGCTCGATCGCGAAGCTATTGATTCTGCTTCTGTTTCCCGTCGGCGCATCGGCCGGAACCATTCAGGTCCAATCGCTACACGAGCCCGGGACGAACTTCGTTCACCTGAGCATTCTCCCGAGCCAGGATCTCGTCCACTTCAATCTGCACGTTTCAGGAGCCATCGACTTTGATGCACCGGTGGGTTTCCCAGAAGGCAATCTCCTGCCCCACTGGAGACCGGGGACGGCCATCGCTTTCGGGTCCTTCGCGGGATTGCCGTCCGTACGAAGTGACGTTCCTCCGGGAGTAACCCAATTCGGAGGCGTCTTCGGACTCCATCCCAACCATGAACTCTTCGTCTTCCCGGGGAGGGGTTTCTTGGAAATCCCCATGGCCATCGGTGGTCAGGAGACCTACCTGGGCCGCTTGACCCTGGCACAAGACCCGATGACGGATCCGGACTTCGCCATCTACAGCATTTGCGATCTGGGCTCCCCCCGGTATTGCGGGTTATTCACCGACGGCAGCGATCTCCTCGCCGGGGATTTGATCGGGGACATCAGTGCGCCGCCCGATGGCTGGATCCTGCCGTCATCATTCACCGATCCGAATGAACCCGCGATCACCGAGCCAGATGAACCCGCGATCACCGAGCCAGATGAACCCGCGATCACCGAGCCGGATGAACCCGCGATCCCTGCTTCGCCCTTCCCTGAAATCAACCCACCGCCGACAGCCAACATCTCGCAGCCAATTCCCGAACCGGGTAGCGCCCTGCTGTTCCTGCTAGGCGGAGCGATCGTTCTGGGCGCCGTGGGTCGCAGCTCTAACTGAGACGCGACCGGACTTCGACATCGAGCGCATCGTGCTGCGTTCCTCGGCGTCCGCGATGCCTCACGACTGCGATCATCGCACCTCCCAGCAGTCCGCACAGAGCGAACCCGTGCAACACACTCGGCAAGACGGGCACGGGTATGGAGAACTTCGGGTGGGCGTAGAAGTACTCGACGACTTTGCGCGCGTAGTCCGAGGTCAGGGCGGGGACGTGGCCCCCGGCCTGGATCGTCCAGAGTTCACCCGAACCTCCCGCTGAACATCCATCGGTGTAGCGTGTGACGGTCGTCTCTGAACCTGCGAGTCCCGAGTCGAGATCGAGATTCGCTGCGGACGTATCCGCGGTATTCGTACAACCGTTGTACTGATTCCAGGTCTCGACGCTCTCGACGGCCCCGGGGTAGTCAACCGCCCCACCGACCATCTGCGTGATTGAACCTCCGCCGTACAGGATGATGTCATCCATAGTTCCGTGAATCTGCAATACGTCGACCGGCTCACTCGGACTGCAATCCAGGGGGGCGTCGAACGTCGCACCTGCGAGACTTGCGATCGCGGCGACGATATCGGCGTGATCACAGGCCATGCGGTACGACATGAAGCCGCCATTGGAGTGGCCGGTAATGAAAATCCGCTCGTCGTCGATGTTGTACGTCGCGCGCACGGTGTCGATCAATCCACGGATGTAGGCGGAATCGTCCGGCGTGGCATCGAATAGATCGCAGCAGGCATCGGTGGCGTTCCAGAACCGGTCGGGAAACGAGTCGAGCGTGCCATCCGGATTGATGAACAGAAAGCCGAATTCATCGGCCAGCGCCGAGAATCCCATATAGGCATCCTGGTCGGCCCCATTCGATGTATAGCCGTGAAGCAGAACGATCAGCGGTGCCGGACTATTCGGATCGTAACTGGCGGGAACCACCAGGTTCGAAGGGCGACCGGCATACGTGACGGTTTCGGCCGCGACCGGCAGCGCGATGGGCGCGCACAGAAGCGCACAGGTGATGTACAAACCCAGCCGGGCCCGCAGGGTCGCCGTCACAGTCCTTCCCTCCAGGCCTTATCCCCAGGCCCTTCTCCAGACATCTTTCCAAGAGCGATTGCATCGCCCTCGGGCGAAGCATCGAGGCCAGCCTACACGCGCGGCTGGGGCGAGCCAAGCGAAGACACCCGAGAGCGCCCACGGCTGCTACCATCGCGTTGTACCGAGAATGGCGAAGGAGGAGAGATGAGTCTTCCAGCAGCGACCGATCCGACTCCGGCCCGCTCGCAGAGCGAGAGCACAGCCCCAGCGTCGTTTTCCGAATCCCTCAAGCAAGCCCTGCTGAACCCGACAGCCGGTGGGCTTCTGCGGGTCATGGCCGCTCAGTTCACTCTGCGACCCTCGCTGCGCAAGTACCTGAAGGGCGTGGACGGCTGGATCAATTTCTCTGTCGGGCTGAAGACGAGTTCGGGGAAGGTGACGCAGTCCATCACCTTCAGGGATGGGCGGATCACGGTCAGGGGCAAGATTCCCGAGGATGCAGATATCGTTCTGCACTTCAAAGACGAAACCGCCTTCGTCGAGATGTTCACCCTGCCGCCCAATGAAGCTCTGAACCTGGTACTGAAAAACCGGGTCGCCCTGGATGGCAATCCGAACTATCTACAGCTGTTCAACTTCCTCGTCTCGCTCTTGATGAAGGAAAAGCACGCCAAGACGCTGGCGGAAGAGCAGCGCAAGGACCTGGCTGCGCGACGCGCAGAGTACGGCGAAGGCGATGACTCGCTGTCCGCTGAAATGCGCGCCCGTCCGCAGTACCGCATGCACTGCAATTCGACGGACCATGGAGTCAAAGGGCTCGAAGACCCGTTCCTACCCGAATACGGTCTGAGCGACTTCCCGCGCCTGGCGGGGTTCCTCGAAGATCATCTGACCCACAAGCCCGAGATCTGTGCGGAGCGCGCGAAACTCCTGACTCACTGGTTCCGCGAGCACGGCTTCGAAACGGACAAGAACGAGGGCCAGCTGGCGCCCGAGGTTCGTCAGGGCCGCGCGTTCAAGCACATGATGTCCAAAAAGACGCCGGTCATTCGCAAGAACGATCTGCTCGCGGGAACGACCACCCGAAATGAAATCGCGGGCGCGACGGTCTATCCGGATTCAAATGGCAGTTCGATCTGGGGAGAGCTGTTTTCGATCGACAAGCGGAAGCTGATCCCCTTCGATATTTCGGACGAGACGATCGAGATCCTTCACAAGGACATCCTGCCCTTCTGGGTCAAACGCAACTTCGTCGAATGGGTCAGGGACGAGCGCGACTATCCGGAGTGCCAGGTCATCAACGAACGCTGGGTGGCCTACTTCGTCTGGAAGACGGTCGGCATCTCGCACACGATTCCGGACTTCAAACGGCTTCTGGATGCGGGAACGAGCGGCATTCTGGCCGACGTCGAAGCGCGTCTCGACGACCCCGGACTGGATGAAGTCGGACGCGGGGCCCTGCACGGCATGAAGCTCTGCCTCGAGGGGATCGAAGCCTACGCGGTCAATCTGGCGGCGGAAGCCGGGCGGCAAGCAGAGGCGGAACTCGACCCGGCCCGCAAGACAGAACTGAGCGCGCTATCCGAAATCTGCGCTCGCGTACCCCAACTGCCGCCGAGAACGCTCGACGAAGCTTTCAATTCCCTTTGGATCACCTGGCTCTGCCTGCACAATGAGAACGCGGACACCGGGCTTTCTCTCGGGCGACTGGATCAGCTGCTGCAGCCCTACTTTGAAAGTGACCTGGCGCGCCTCACGACGAGAAAAGAACGCCAGGCCTACATCAAGCACGCGATCGATCTGGCGGGCTGCTTCTTCCTGCGCTGCACCGATCACTTTCCGATGACTCCCGATATCGCGAACTTCTTGTTTGGAGGCTCCGCTTCCAATCAGGCGCTTACCCTGGGCGGCGTGACCCCGGAAGGAGAGAACGGGGTCAACGACATGACCTTCATCTTCCTGAAGGTCACGGAGATGCTGTGCATCCGGGACGTCAACGTCAACGCGCGCTTCAATCTGCAGAAGAACAGCACGGCGTATCTGGACCGTCTGTGTGAGGTCAACTTCATCACCGCCGGTACACCGTCCATGCACAACGACGATGCGATCTTCGCCTCGCTCGCGCCTCACGGTTATCCCGTCGAAGACATCCGCGACTGGTCCGCGACCGGCTGCGTGGAACAGACCCTGTCTGGCAAGCACATGGGACATACCGGTTCGATCTTGATGAATCTGGTCGCCGGGATGGAGATGGCCCTCAACGACGGATACCACCCGTTGATGGACTGGCACCTCGGTCCGAAGACCGGAAACGTCGCCGAGATGTCTTCGTTCGAAGAATTCTTCGAAGCCTATATCACCCAGCAGACGTACCTGATCGACAAGGCCGTCGAGTACAACAATATGCTGGCGAATGTTCATGCTCGCTATCGGCCGACGCCCGTATTGAGCGCCCTCATGGATGGTTGCATCCGCAAGGCCAGGGACGTCACCAGTGGTGGGGCCACCTACAACACGTCTGGTGTTTCGAACATCGGCCTGGCCGATATCACCGACAGTCTGTTGATCATCAAGAAGCTGGTTTTTGACGAAGCAAAGCTCTCCTTCAAGGAACTGAAAGAGGCACTGGATAGCGACTTCGCCCATGCGCCGGGGCTTCAGGCGTTGGTTCAGAACAAGGTCAATCTTTTCGGCTCAGGAGACCAGGCGGGCATCGAGATGGCCAATCGGGTCGCCGGGCGCTTCCACGAAATCTACAACTCCCGTCGCAACCAGCGCGGCGGCAAGTACACGGCGGGCTTCTGGTCGATGTCGCAGCACGTCGCCTACGGGTACCTGTCCGGCGCGCTGCCGTCGGGCAGAAAGGCCGGCAAGGCGTTTACGCCGGGGCTGTCGCCGCAGCCTTTTGCCTCGAAGAACTTCCTCGATAACGTCTGCGACGTCGCCAAGCTGAATCCGGAATTCATGGACAACAACATCGCCTTCAACGTGAAGTTGATTCCGGATGCCAGTGACACTCGCGAAGAGACCATCAATACGATGAGATCCTACGCGAAGACGTATTTCGAACAGGGCGGAATGCAGATCCAGTTCAATGTGGTGACCTCGGAAACCCTGAAGGATGCGATGGTCCATCCGGAGAACTACCGAAACCTCCTGGTCCGGATCTCCGGATACAACGCCTACTTCGTCACCCTGAACCGGGAGATCCAGGTCGAGCTGATCGAGCGCACTGAATTCGGCTTGTGAGCGATACCGCGCTTCTTCTCGAGATCAAGGGGAACGCTTTGGACGACGGACCGGGTATCCGCTCGGTGGTCTTCTTCAAGGGCTGCCTCCTGTCCTGCGCCTGGTGCCACAACCCGGAGAGCATCTCCCGAGAAGTGGAGATCTCATTCGACCGCTCCCAATGTGTCGGTGCGCTGGAGTGCATCAAGTCCTGTCCGGAAACCGCCCTGTCCAGAGACGATCCGGACTTCATCGATCGCGAAAAATGCACGCTGTGCTTCGAGTGCATCCCGGCCTGTCCGTCCGGGGCCCTCTCGCGTGTCGGCGAACCGGCCAGAGTCGACGCGGTCTTCGAAAAGCTGATGAAGTACAAGTCCTTCTACGAGAATTCCGGTGGCGGCGTCACCTTGTCGGGCGGGGAGCCGACGATTCACATGGAATTCGCCTCCGTGCTTCTCGAAAAGCTGCAGGCCGAGGGCGTACACACATTGGTGCAGACGTGCGGGCTGTTTCCCTACGACAGGTTCATGGAACTCCTCTACCCACACGTCGACCTGATCTATTTCGATCTCAAGATCTTTGACCGCGAGGACCACCGAAAACGCTGTGGCGTCGCAAACGATGTGATCCTGGACAATTTCTCCGGGCTTCAGCGGGAATACCACAAAGGCGGAGTGGAGATCCTGGCTCGCACGCCATTGGTCCCGGGAATGACCAGCGATCCCCGCAATCTCGAAAGCCTCGCCGGATTCTTGAGAGACCGGGGAGTTTCCCGCACTCAGCTCATGCACTACAACCCGATCTGGCACGAGAAATGCGAACGCCTGGGCAATCCGGCGATCGCAGATCCCCAGAATCCCTTGCGCAAATGGATGCCTCAGGAAGAACTCGAGAAGTGCGAGGCAGTGTACAGGGCTCACGGCCTGGAACTCGTCTGAAACAGGCTGGCCGCCAGCCGAGGCCCTTTCCCACTGCCCTAACTTGCAAGGGTGCCCCTCCGGAAAGTCTTCGTGCCGGAGTTTCCCGTAGAATCCGCTCGTGAATCACGAAAGACGCGATACCGCCCCGTGAAGCCGGGAATCCTCATCTGCCTGGTCTTGTTCGTCACAACCGTCGCGGTGTATGCGCCGGTGCGGGGCCACGATTTCGTGGAGTACGACGACGGCTCGTACGTCTACCAGAATCGCATCGTACTCGGAGGCTTGAGCGTTGCTGCGATCGGCGATGCGTTCACCAGCATCGAGACCGGAGCCAACTGGCATCCACTGACGGTCGTAGCACACACCGCTGTCCATCAACTCTTCGGCCTGGACGCCGGCCTGCACCATCTGGTCAACGTCGTCATCCACGCACTCAACTGTGTGTTGCTATTTCTTCTGTTCAGGCGGATGAAGGGCACTCTCTGGCCCAGTGCTTTCCTCGCATTCGTCTTCGCCCTGCATCCTCTGCACGTGGAATCGGTGGCCTGGGTGTCCGAACTCAAGGACGTCCTGAGCACGCTCTTCTTCATCCTGGCGATCCTCGCCTATCTGCACTACGCAGAGCGCCCGGGTGTAGGCCGTTACCTCGTAGTGGCGGCCGCCTTCGGCGCGGGCCTGCTAGCCAAACCGATGATCGTGACCCTGCCCTTCGTCCTTCTGCTTCTGGATGGATGGCCGCTGCGACGCTTCGGTCCCGGGTCCAGTTCAGAGACTCCGCTGCGCAGACTCGTCCTGGAGAAACTCCCGTTGCTCGCGTTATCGCTGGCGGACAGCATCGCGACCTATCTTGTCCAGCTCTCGATCGGCGCCGTGCGAACCACGGATGCACTGCCTCTGGCTGCGCGCCTGGCCAATAGCCTGGTGGCCTACGCGGTCTATCTGGGCAAGACGCTCTGGCCGGCCAACCTCTCGGTGCTCTACTACCACGTCGGCGCTCCACCCGTCGCGCAAACTGTTGCCGCGGCGCTTCTACTCGTCGCCATTTCCGCGTACACCGTCAAGAAGGCGGCGGATCACCCGCACCTGTTCGTGGGCTGGTTCTTCTACCTGGGCACACTGGTTCCCGTGATCGGCCTCGTGCAGGTGGGCCAGCAGTCGCTCGCGGACCGCTACATGTACATCCCGATGATCGGCCTGCTGATCATGGTCGGCTGGAGTGTGCCGCAGTCGTGGCTCGCCACGATCGGTCGTCGACGAATTCTGGCAACGGCTGCGATCGCCATCGTGATCGCCTGCGCGAGCGCAACCGCACTCCAGCTTCGACACTGGAGGGATACCCTCACGCTTTTCGAGCAGGCGGCGCGAGTCGACCCGAACAACCCGGTCGCGCAAAACAACGTGGCGTGGATCTACGCGACTCACAGCGATCCCCGGATTCGAAAACCGGCGGAGGCAGTTCGTCGCGCCGAACTCGCCTGTAGACTTACAGGGTACGTTGATCCCTCGAACATCGATACGCTGGCGGCGGCCTACGCTGCAGAGGGTCACTTCGATCGGGCCATTGAAACATCAGAGTCGGGGATCCGTCGTTTCCGCGCCCTGGAGCGCTTCGCCGAAGCAGATCTCGCGAAAGAAGCCCTGGCAAGCTATCGAGTCGGCCGGGCTCTGCACTTGGACCCCTGAAGCGGGAATCGCCGAGGGCCCGAACACCGAACGAGTACGCTCCCAGCGCAGCCCGATTCCCTCTGGCGCTCGAACAACCAGATGGGTTCAATTCGTCGAAAAGGTTCCGCTTGTGGTACACGCAGTGGGCGCCGAATTCCCCATGTGCGCCGAGGCCGTGATCGAGTAGATGAGCGCGACAGGCAAGAGAGACGACCGGCCTCGCTGGGACGTCGCCCTGCGCACCTCGATCGAAGATCGCTTCGAAAACTGGGGCCGCGTATCGGCCACACGGCGCTGGCCAATCATCGGCTCGATGATCGCACTGGCGCTCGTGCTCGGGGCGCAGATGCCGCAGCTCCAGGTCGACACCTCGAGCGAGGCGTTCCTGCGAGACGACGACCCGACTCGCGTCGTATACGCCGCGTTTCGAGAACAGTTTGGCAGCGACCAGCTGATTCTCGTTGCTCTGCGCCCGCCGGAGGTCTTCGATCCCGCGTTTCTCTCGATTCTTCACGAGCTTCACCGCACGATCGAAGACGAGGTCCCATACGTCGACGAGGTCACCAGTCTGATCAATGTGCGCGAGACCCGCGGCAAGGGCGACGAGCTGATCGTGCGCGACCTGCTCGAAGACTGGCCGCTCGATGCCGAAGCTCTGGTCGAGATTCGAAAACGCGCGCTCGCAAACCCCCATTATCGGAACTACATCTTCTCACACGACCAGCGCACGACCACGCTACTGGTCAAACTCGAAACCGACTACGACGAATCGGGGTTCGACGATGCGTTGGGCGGGTTCGAGGACAGCGAAGGCGCCGAACTTCTCAGTTTGACCAGTGAGCAGCAAGCCGAAGCCGCAGCCGCCCTAGGCTCTCTGGTCGAGCGCTTTCGCAGCAGCGACCTCGAGATCCACCTGTCCGGGGGCCCCATCGTGGCGGCACGTCTGGCGGACGAGATGATGAAGAACATGGTGGTCTTCATGAGCTTGTCGCTGACAGCAGTCGCGATATTCCTGTTCGTGCTGTTCCGCCGCGCGTCTGCCGTGATCCTGCCTCTTGTGGTCGTGTTGCTCTCGATCGCGTCGACTTTCGGAGCCATGGCGCTGATCGGGAGGCCTCTGGGAATCCCGACGCAGATCCTGCCATCGTTCCTACTGGCCGTCGGAGTGGGCGGAAGCGTCCATCTGCTGGTGATGTTCTTTCGCGCCTACGACGCAGGCCAGTCCCGCGAGAAAGCTCTCGCCCACGCACTGCAACACTCGGGACTGGCGATCGTCATGACCGCCCTCACGACGGCGGGTGGCCTGATCTCCTTCCTCAGCGCAGAGGTACAGCCTGTCGCCGACCTCGGGATCTTCGCGCCGCTGGGCATTGGACTGGGGCTGACCTACTGCATGATATTGCTCCCCGCCCTGCTGCACGTGATTCCGCTGCGGCGCAGATCCGTCCGCGAGGACGCTCGGGCCGGTTGGATCGAAAATGCGTTGTTGTGGACTGGGGAACGCTGCGTCCGTTATCCAAAGCTCGTACTGGCTTGCATGTCCGCCATCCTGCTCTTCGCAATCGCCGGAATCACGCAGCTCGGGTTCAGCTACGACCCCGTCAGCTGGTTTCCCAAAGACGATCCGCTGCGCATCGCGACCGAGTTCGCGAACGCTGAACTCAGTGGCTCGGTCTCGCTCGAGATCCTGGTCGACGCCCGGGAAGAGAACGGCCTGAAAGAACCCTCACTGCTCCAGCGCATCGACACACTGAGCGAACTCGCAACGCGAATCGAAGGCCCGGGCGGCCTCAACGTGGGAAAGGTCACTTCGATCGTCGAGGTCTCAAAGGAGATCCATCAGGCCCTCAACGAGAACCGTTCCGACTTCTACGCAATTCCCGACAGCCGCGAACTCGTCGCTCAGGAACTTCTGCTATTCGAGAACAGTGGCAGCGACGATCTGGAGATGCTGGTCGATAGCCAGTTCCAGCGCGCGCGCATCACGATGAATCTGCCCTACGCCCCGCCCTCACAGTACCAGCCGTTCATCGCACAGGTGGAAGCCGCGACTCATCAGACGCTCGGAAATGGCGTCGGGATCGAGATCACCGGCTTCGTCAGCTTGATGACGCGCTCGCTGAAGGCAATCTCGGCCAGCCTCCAGAGCAGCTACATGATCGCACTCGCAATCATCACACCGCTGATGTTCCTCCTGCTCGGAACCCTGCGAACCGGCCTGGCGGCAATGGTGCCCAATCTGGCGCCGATCATCCTGATCCTCGGCTTGATGGGCTGGCTCGGGATCGCGCTCGACACCTTCACCCTCTTGATCGGAAGCATCGCGATCGGTCTGGCCGTCGACGATACGATCCACTTCATGCACGTGTTCCGGAAATACTACGATGATCTGCACGACACACAGGCGGCCGTCCGCGAAACCTTGCGCACGACCGGGCACGCGCTGCTCGTGACGTCGATCGTACTGTCGCTCTCGTTCTTCATCTACGCGTTCGCAAGCCTGACCAATCTGGTCAAGTTCGGCTTGTTGACGGGTGTAACCGTCATCTTCGCGTTCATCGCCGATATCACTCTATCGCCCGCGCTGATGGCCCTGAGCACCCGAGGGGATCGCGTCGCGAATCGCCACACACAGGCCACCCGAGAGCCGCGAACCTCCTAGCTTTCCCGCGCGTGGACAGCGGAGGTCAGCCGACATACTCCATGTACACGGACGGGGAGTCCCCCTCTTCCGGTGGGCGAATAGCCGAAGCGAAGCCCAGAGACTCGTAGAGGGTGAGAGCCGGTTTGTTCTCCGCGAACACGTTGAGAGAAACGGCCGACGGCCCACGCGCCAGTGCAGTCTCGAGCAGGTAGGCGGTGATGAGCCTACCCAGTCCGCTACCCCTGCGTTCAGGAGCCGCGATCAGGCGGGCTAGATGAAGCCTGCCCCCCGGTTTCGAGACCAGTTGCCCGAAGGCGACCACGGCATCGCCATCCGTAAGCGTCCACGATTCACAATCCGAGTACTCGATCTGACGCGGAAGCTCAACCAGATCGATTGGGTACGAGACACGAGTGCCGCACCAGAGTCGACACTCCGGCGCAGATCCGATCCAGGACGCGACCACGGACAGGTCGCTCAGCTCTGAATCCCTGATCTCACTCATACCGCACGAAGGCTACCGAACCCTGCATCGAGCGACTCCTTGCTTCTTTTCGCTTGCTTCTTTCCGCCAGAGTCAGTCGCCGTCTCTGGCGCCCGGTGTGGACGCCCTGGGAAAGACGGCAACTTCCATCGTCATGTGGATGTCTTCAGGCTCCATCTCCAGCATTTCGGGCAACGGCTGATCTGTCAAACAGAATCCCAGGCTTTGGTAGAAGTCCACGGTGCCTCGAGTCGGAGTCGCAGTCACGTACAGACTCTCGACTCCATCGTTTCTCGCGTACTCGGTCAGTAGTTGAAAGAGCTGTTGCCCGACACCGCGGCGACGGTACGCCTTGCTGATGAACAAGAGCGCGAGCTGACCCATACGCGGTGCGAGATTCGGCCGATACACGATGAATCCAACAAGTCGCTCTTCGTCGAATGCGCCCCAGAGAACACTGTCTCCTTGCAGGTAGAGGCTCCACTCTTCGAGCATCGCCCGAATGCTATGGGGACCGCTTCCATCCGTCGACCAGCGACCGATGTCCCAGTCGACTTCGACCAGTTCGAGTTCTCCGTCTTTGGAGACATACTTCTGCGTTACGCGCTCGGAGCGGTCGATCTCTGCAATGCTCTGCTTCTCGGAAAACTCCATGCGGCGATAGTGGATCATCAACTCTTCAGCTTTTGTCCCCGTTGGCGATCGACTCGTGTTCACAGTGCGGGGTCCAGCCGGACCGGCACGCGCTTGCTTGCATCCCCGGAGAGCGCAACGATCCAATCAGCCGCGCCGTATTTCTCCGAAAACGCGCGGTTCACGCCCGGGAAGACCGAAGGATCCTCAACGACCACAGCTCTGCGCAGACTGTTCTGTCCCGCTCGTTCCAGTTCGACGTCCGAGTTCGCTACGACCCGCACGAACCAGCCCTTCCCTTTGTGACCGGTACGCACCCACTCCGCTCCGTCGTGGTCCACGACCCATAGGCGGGTCGGTTCCCGAACTCCCTGCGCATTCATCGTGCGCAGGGTCACCACTTCGCCAGACTCGGAAGCGAGAATGACGGCGCCGTAGAATGCAGCCACCGCCAGGCCGATGGAAACCACGAGCCCAAGCAGAATTCTCATGATCCGATCTCCCATGAATTTGGCTACGAATGCTGGACTGGTGAATTCCAGCTCATGTTATGTGCTCGAGCTGCATCGCGCCATGAATATGAGCATCAGACGCGCGAAGACCATCACGGCGGCTATGGCGCGGGCAGAGGAGGCCGTCGATCGCATACCCGGGTGGCCTGTTGGTAGGCGTAGGCGAGTTGCAGCACACCGAAATCATCCCGCTGGCGACCGACGATTTGCACGCCGACCGGCAAGCCCTCGGGTGTGAAGCCGCAGGGAACCGAGATGGCGGGATGTCCCGTCACGGTGACGAAGTAGGCGGACTTCATCCAGTCGATGTAGGTCTCCATCCGCACACCGGCGACCTCTTCTGGGTATGGAACCTCCACGTCAAACGGCGGCACCTGGTTGACCGGCAGGACCAGGAATTCGCGGTCCTGCATGAACAGATGCAAGCGCTGGTAGAGTTCCGTTCGCAGGCGCTCGGCGCGACTCAGGTCGTCTCCGCTGAGCGCCCGACCTTTGGCCACGTTCCACTGGATTGTGTCTTTCAGGATTTCGAGAGCCTCGTCGGGCAAGCCCGCCGTCGCGCTCGCGACTTCCCACGCGCGCAAGGTGTGGAAGGCTTCGTTCGCACCGTTCCAGTCGATCCCTTCGCATTCGACCTTGCAGCCGATCGACGAGAAGCCGCCCAACCCCGTCTCCAGCACCTGCGCCACACGCGAATCGACGGGCAAGCCACCGAAATCGGGATCAAAGGCGATGCGCGTGCCCGTGAAGTCTCTCTCGAGAGTCTCGGCGAAACGCGAGCCCGCAGTGTCCAGTGAAATCGGCACGCGAGGATCAGGCCCGGCCATCGCTGAGAACAACAGCGCCGTGTCTTCGACCGTGCGTCCCATCGGCCCGAGCACCGCGAGCGTCGACCAGCCCATCTGCGCCGGGAAAGCGGGCACGCGTCCAGGGGATGGACGAAAGCCGACGACGTTGCAGAAGTTGGCCGGATTGCGAAGAGATCCCCCCATATCGCTGCCGTCGGCGATCGGCAGCATGCCCGTCGCCAGCGCCACCGCTGCGCCCCCACTACTCCCGCCACACGTCATGGACGGATCCCACGGGTTCCGGGTCGCACCAAACACCTGGTTGAAGGTCTGCGAGCCGGCGCCGAACTCGGGCACGTTGGTCTTGCCAAGCGCGATCGCACCGGCCGCGCGCAGACGCGTGACGATCAGATCGTCCTGCTCGGGCACGTGATTGGCGAGCAGCGGCGAGCCCCTGGTACTGCGGATACCCGCCGTCATCAGCAGATCTTTGTGGGCGATGGGAAGTCCGTGCAAAGGCCCGAGCACTTCGCCTCGCGCCTGCGTCTCGTCGGCCGTGACCGCGGCCGCTATCGCCTGCTCTGGAACCAGCGAAACGATCGCATTCAGTGTTGGATTCACCCGTTCGATGCGCGCCAGATGTGCATCGAGCAATTCGCGCGCCGAGACCTCGCCTCTGCGCACGAGTCCGGCCAGTTCCAGTGCGGTTCGATCACATAGCGATGTGTCAGCCATTTCGCCTCTTGCGCCGTTCGATCTCTACATTGTAGGGCAATGGCGGATTTCCCGAGTAGCGATCCGCCCTTTCCGCAGTCTCTTGCGGCATACTCCGATCTTCTCGGCGCTGCCCGATCGGAACGGTTCCGCTCGGTTGATGCCGACTCACCGAGCGGTTGAATTCATGTTGGACGATCTTGGAAACCTCGGCGACTTCCTGGGTGGGATCGCGGTGATCATCACCATCGGCTACCTCGCCCTGCAGATTCGCCAGAACACGGCGGCACTTCGCGTGGCGAGCCGCCAGCAGATCGTTGAGAGCTACCGCCTCTTCAATCGCCCTTTCATTTCTGATCCCGCTATCTCGAACATCTGGGAACGAGGACTCCGCTCGGTTCCAGATCTCGATGAATCCGACCGGGCGCAGTTTTTTGCGCTTTTCCTGGATCAGGTTTTGCACTTCCAGGGCGCACAAGCTTCGCACGCCTCCGGGGCGCTGGATGACGAGACCTTCAACGCCTATCGGGACCACTTTGCAGGAATACTGGCGAGTCCTGGCGGCGCCGTGTTCTGGAGTCAGGCCCGGGTCTCCTACCCGAGCCACATGGTCGCATCAGTCGAAGAGCGACTGGCTCGGGGCAGCCTTCCCGATCCACTCCCTTTTCTTCCATCTCCGCCGGGTCGCGACCCGACCCCCTAAGTGTCCTGTTCCAGAAGTTCGCTGGCTATCCCGGTGCCCGGACGCCACGCTGGATAGCCAGCGAACTTCTGGAACAGGACACTAGATGCGTCGCGCCTTGACGATCTGCACCATGCGGAAGGGTCGGAGCCAGCTGAAGTAGTCGAGCAGAAGGTGCAACACGATCGCGAACTGGTGGACGATCGGAATGGCCTGGGTGTAATGCGGCACGTACGCGACACAAAGGAGTTCCTCAATCTCGAACCCCTCGTCGCGGAGGATGCGGCGGATGCTGCGGATCGAGTTGATGCGGAAATACGTCGGAAATACGTCGGCTGTCGTGCGCTCTGGCGTGGTCGGTTCGAGCAGTCGGTTGAACCAGATGTGGAAACCGTGGGGTGTCAGGTGCGTGGCGATCCCGCTGTACGACCACAGATTGGGCGCCATCCACAGGAGTTGGCCGCCGGGGCGAAGGATGCGCCGAGCTTCGCGCACGGTCGCCACCGGGTCTTCCACGTGCTCCATGACGTATTCGCTGAACACACAGTCGACGCTCTCATCGGGCAGGGGGATGTCATGCCCCCAGGCCTCGAGCTTGTTCGGGTTCGGACTCCGAGCCAGACTCTCTGCACTCGGATCGACGGCCCAGATTTTGACGTCGTCGAGCGGGTGCCCGATCAGTTCCGTCGGGTCTCGGCCACCGGCGCCCACGTGAACGGCTTCGTTCGATTCCGATAAGCACTCGCCGAGCATCCGGTGGTAGGTGGCCAGATGATCCTTACGCCCGGACCAGCGGTGGTAGAAACGGTTCGTCCAATGGTTGAACCGCAGAATCTTGGCGTAGAACCCCATTTGAGGGCGGAGTCTAGAGATCAATCCGTGCAGCTGCCAATCGGTTCTCTCGAATCCTGGTTCGACCTTCGCTGTACGGATTGCCCGACCGGAAAGGCCCTCCCGGATCTAGATGCCAGACACCAGGCAGAGATTCGAAAGGACTCACCCAAACTTGGGCCTCCTCATCCTTCCAGACTGGAGATTGAGCACACTGGCGACCCTGGCTGGAGGTTACGTGCTCCTGGGTACAAGGAGACGCAGAGAAATCAGGAGCGCCCTGAACTCACCAAACCAGCGCGCATCGACTCGTGATTATGCGGCGCCAGTGAGCTTTGATCAGGTCGCATGAGCCTTCCGATGGCCTCCCCCTACCCATGCAAAACTGCTTTCTACACTCACCGAGATGAGCATTGCGGTCGTTGGCTTCTCGATGGTCGTGGGGATTCTCCGGCCTCAATCCTCAAACGATAAGACTCGTCTCTTCACTCTCCGCGACGTCTCATGCGTGTTGCTCGGCCTAACCCAGGCGGGATTCATGTTCCTCCTGTCCGCCTTCGATATTGGAAGAACGAAGGTCGATAACTGACGATCAGAGCGCAGGCTTGCCGATGACCATGAGCAGTGCTGGCCCTTCGGAGGTTTCGATCGGGCCGAGTTTGCGGAATCCCACTTTCTCGTAGCAGCGGATCGCACGGAGATTTCCGGGCGCCGGATCGGTCTGAATGCTCGTGACCGTGGGATTTCGGAATAGGAGCCTGACGAACTGACGGACCATCTCCGTCCCGAGACCCTTTCCGAGGTTGCCTGCATCCGCAAGAAACTGGTCGATGCCGACGACGCCTCGAGCTTGCTCGCCGGAGCGCCCTTCTTCGGCTGGTTCCACCGCGGCATAGGACTGGATGAATCCAACGGGGGTCCCGTCCAATAACGCGATCCGGGTGTCGATCGAGGTCGAGCCAATGCGCGGGAGGTACTTCTCGCGAACTTCCTCAAGGGAAACCGGGCCGTCCCAGAATTCGGCCACGTGCGGTCGGTTCAACCAATCGAACAGGAGGGGAAGGTGATGCTCGGCGAGCGCTTCGAATTCGAATTCAGGTCTGGACATTGCCGAACATTATCCAAGCCAGTCCGTTTCCGAACCCATAAGAGGCATGACCATAGTCAACTCCCGCCGCACCCGATTGGGTTGCGAGAGCCTGCATGTCCTCTTGCGAAACCGTCGCAGCGGAAATCCCACAAGCTCCGAGTGCCGCGTTCCAACCCACAGACGAAAAATGACTGGCATCCCAGAGCGTTCCATCCAGATCGAAAATGATTGCGTCGGATTTCTTCAACGGAAAGAACCCTTCCAGTGGACCTTCCCAGCCTATGAAGACAATCGCCCGCGAAGCGCCGAAGCGGCGCACACCATGTGAGACGTCGATCCAGTCGGCGCGGCGGAGGATCTCGGCGCGCGACAACTCGCTCAGTCCACGAGCGCCGATAACGCCAGGTCAGAGAGTTGCTGGAGTCGTTCGAAGTTTCGAGATTCCTCGATCAGGCCGGCGGTCAGACACACGAACACGAGTTCGCGCTCCGGATCCACCCAGAACATGGTGGAACCGGCACCCAGACCGCCAAAGGAGCGGGGGGAGGCCGTGAGTCCAAAGGGCATGGGAAACAAACCTTCGCCGCGCAGGAAGAAGCCGAGCCCTAGCACCGCCGGGAACTCATCCCAGCCGCGCATTTCACGCGTGTAGTCGAACAGGTGGTTGGGTTCGGTTCCGGTGTGGTTGCGCAGGGCGAGGTCGAGCAATGCGGGCGAGAGGATCCGCGCCCCGTCGAGGCCACCCCCGAGGCGCAGAGCCTCGGCGAAGCGGAAGATGTCGTGCGCCGTGCTAACTCCACCCCCGCCGGGCATCTCGGTTTCCTCGGTGAGAAGTACGTTCAACGCCTCGAGCAGTTCGGGTACGAACAGGCCCGGGCTGCGATCGCGCACGACGATCGGCACGCGGCGCGCGGCCAGGTCGGCGCGCAGTCCGAGAGCGGTATCCTTCATGCCCAGGGGACCAAAGATCTCGTCGGCCAGGATCTGGCGGAAGGACCGCGAGCCACCGTCAAGGCGGCGCACCAGTTCACCGAGCACTGAATGGGCGCCGATCGGGCTGTAGCTGACGAGCTTCCCGGGTGCAGCGAGCAGGGGCTGGTCACAGACAGCGGCGGCAACTGCTTCGAGATCGCCGAGTTTTTCGACGGGAATCGGTGGCAGTTCCGAGGACATGCCGCCTCGGTGCGTCAGCAGATGACCGACGTTGACGCGCTGCTTGCCCTTTACACCGAACTCGGGCAGGACGTCGGCGACCGGGGTCGTGAGTTGGATCTCACCGCGATCGACGCGCGCAAGTACGGCCGCAGCAGTGAAGGTCTTCGTCACCGAGAAGAGGCAAAAAACGTCGTCGGTGCGCGCCTTCCGCTCACTCGACCGCTCGGCAAAACCCACTGCCTCGTGCAGCGCGATCTTTCCACGCCGGGCCACGAGTACCACGGCTCCGTCGTAGCGCTCTCTTGCGACGTCGGCTTCGATCGTTCGGACCATGTGCTCGAGGCGAGTCTCATCGAATCCCAGACTGTGTGCGCTCATGACGTCCTCCGCGATTTGGATGCGAGCCTATCAGGAAATTTCGGGAATGGAGGCGTTCCTTGTCAGCAGAAGCCGAACACTGCGGTGTAGCGCTGACTCTGTTTGCCTGTCTGCAACTGCCCATCCGCGGGGTGAAAGCCGAGTCGCTTTCACACTCGCTTTTGAATCCGGTAGGAGCGGCCCGGCTCCGCGATCAGGGGCGGACCGTCCAGGCGTGGCGGCCGGGCTTGCCCGGGTCCGTCACTTCATTCTTGACTCGGGGTGCGGAGTCGTTTATAAGTGAGTACTTGCTTATTTATAATTGCAGGAATGTGCTCCAGAACACTGGAAATCAGTCCGCCTGATGGCACGTCCGAGACAGATCCAGGACGAGGATCTTTTGGCGGCTGCGCGGAAGCTGTTCGTGCGGGACGGATTCGGGGCCTCGACGCGGGCGATTGCCGCCGAGGCCGGCGTGTCGGAAGGAGTGATCTTCCAGCGTTTCCCGACCAAGCCCGAACTCTTCTTCGCCGCGATGATCCCACCCGCGCCCGACGTGGATGCTCTGCTCGAGTGTACGAGCAGAGTCGAAGACCCGTGCGTGCGACTCGAAGAAATCGCACTGGCGATGCTCAACTACTTCAGGGAGTTGATGCCCGTGCTTCTACCGCTAGTTACCCATCCCTCCTTCGAACCCGACGGCTTCATCGCGCGGCACACGGACAGCCCTTCCCCCAGTCTCGAGGATGGCTTGAAATCCCACCTCGAGCGCGAACACGAGCAGGGCCTCCTCGAAGTCGAAGACGCGGAGGCCGCCGCAGAATTGCTAGTCGCGGCACTTCACACACGGGCCCTGCACGAGCGCCTCGAGAGTAGAGACGTACAGAGCAGCAACGATCTGGCCCGCGCCATGGCAAGAGCTCTGTGGTCGGGACTCGCACCGACCGGTACCCCAGGCAAAGGAGAGGCGGAGTGACCCAGACCTTTCGGATCCCAGAGGATCCGTTCGCGGAGTCGGCGGGCGTGAAAGCAGGCTACCAGCACATGGAGAAACCACTATGAAGGTTCTTGTCAGCACGCACTTCGCCGTGGAAGGAAAAGCGGATCTCTACGAAAAGTTCTTGCAAGAACACAAGACCCCATTCGTTCGCAGCCTACCCGGAGTGAAAGACTACAAGATCTGCAGGGCAGCAGATTGCATGGTTCCTCCAGGCAAAGCGCTCCGCTACGAGTTCGCCGCCATCATCGAACTCGAAGAAGGCGCGGACGCTCAGACGATCTTCGCTTCACCCGAGTACCAGGCCTTCCGGCAGAGGTACATCGACATGCTGGAGCCGTATCCGGGTCTCTACTGGGGTTACGAGATCGAGTGCAAGCCGCGTAAGAGCAGCGACGAAATCCGGAGCGCAGCTTGACGGTTGCGCAGTCCAGTCGCTCGACTCTGGTCAACTTGCAAAACGTCGAGAAGAGCTTCGAAAGCCCGGCCGGAACGACCGCAGCACTATGTGGCATCGATCTCGAGGTCGATCGCGGGGAGTACCTCGCCATCGTCGGGAGGTCCGGAAGTGGAAAGTCGACGCTGCTCAATCTGATTGCCGGTATTGACAGACCCACGCTGGGATCGGTGTCGGTAGGAGGGACGGCGGTCCACGACCTCGCCGAAGGACGACTCGCACGCTGGCGCGGTGAGAACGTTGGCGTCGTTTTTCAGTTCTTTCAGTTGATGCCTACTTTGACCGTAGTCGAAAATGTGATGTTGCCGATGGACTTCCTGGGCAAATCACCGGCGAGGGAGCGAGAACGTCGAGCACTTGAACTGCTTGAACGTGTCGGAGTCGCCGGGCATGCAAAGAAATTCCCGGCAACGCTATCCGGAGGCGAGCAACAAAGAGTCGCCATCGCGCGTGCGCTCGCAAACGATCCTCCGCTGATCGTCGCCGATGAACCGACGGGAAATCTGGACTCACACACGGCCGCCGATATCCATCGGCTCTTTGAAGAGCTGGCTGCATCGAACAAGACCGTCATCGTCGTGACGCACGAGCGTACGAAAGACTGGGGTTTCTCGCGCGTGGTGCGTATCGCCGACGGTCTCATCGATCCCGCACTGATGAAATCTGAATCATGAGACCACGCTACCGAAAAGCCGTGCGCGATCTGGCTCAAGACCGCGGCCGCACGGCGCTCGTACTACTCGCCCTGATCATCGGTGTATGGGGACTATCGTCGGTCGTCGTTTCCAACGTCATCTCGACCCGGGATCTCCGAGACAACTATCTGGCAACCAACCCGGCGTCGGCAACTCTCTGGGTTGCACGGGGTGAAGACCCGGTCTCGATCGCACGAGCTCGACCTGGCGTATTCGATGCCGAACTGCGCAGCCTCACCAGGGGCCGAATTCAGCTGGGTGTAGACAAGTGGATCCCACTGCATCTCTTCATCGTCGAAGACTTTCAGGATCTGCGCATTTCGCGATTCGATCTCGAGAAGGGGCAGTGGCCGGCGGGTCTCGCGGAGATCGCGATCGAGCGCGACGCCCGACAGTTGATGCCGATGGCCATCGGCGACTCCCTGACTTTCCGGTTCCCAGGACAGAATCTTCGGCGGGAGCTTCAAGTGTCGGCATTCGTTCACGACCCCGGCCAGGCACCGTCTCGCATGGAGCACCTCATTTACGGATATGTCTCGCTCGCCTCAGCTCGAGCATTGGGCCTGCTGCCACCCCATCAGCAGCTCAAGATCACGGTCGGCGAGCGCCCTTTCGAGCGTGCTCACATCCGCGAGGTGGCACAAGATGTGCGCACGTCTTTGAGCAACGAGGGGATCGAGGTCTTTACGGTCGAGATTCCGCGGCCCGGTCGCCACCCTCACCAGGGTCAACTCGAAGCACTGCTCCTGCTGCAGATCTCGATCGGAAGCATGGCGCTCGTGCTGAGTGGAGTACTGATCATCAACATGCTCTCCGCTTTGCTCGCTCGACAGATTCGAGAGATCGGGATCATGAAGGCCATCGGAGCGAGACCCGCACAGGTTATGGTCATCTACTTCGGCATGGTCACGGCCCTGGCGTTGCTAGGCCTGGCGATCGGGTTACCGCTCGGGATCGCTTCTGGTCGGGGCTTTGCGAGTGTGGTCGCAGGCCAGCTCAACTTCGACGTGATGACCCTGAGCACACCGGTATCGGTCCTGGTCTCCTTGGCACTGGCCGGTCTCGCACTCCCGCTGCTGGCCGCGGGCTATCCAGTCTGGCGCGGCACGCGAGTGAGCGTTCAGGCGGCTCTGTTGACTCGGGGAACCGATCGAATTCCACGCGCTGCATCGCTCTTCGCAGGAACAGTGGGTGGGCCTCGACGTCTGCTTCTGGCGGTTCGCAACTCCGCCCGACGCCCGGCACGGCTGGTACTCACCGTCGCAACCCTGGCGTTGGGCCTGGCGACCTTCCTGGTTGCCTTGAACCTGCGCGCATCGCTCGGAGAAACTCTGCGCGCGGCATCGGATTCGCGCCCGTACGATGTCGAGGTCATTTTCGAACAGCCCGTTTCGCGCGCGCGCATCGCTGAGATCGTGAAAGGAACCCCCGGAGTCACGGACTGGGAAGCCTGGGGCGGTGGCCTGGCCTCCCTCGTCCATTCGGATGGGCTATCCCCGACACGATTCTCTGCGCTCTTCCCTCCGGAGGGAGCCCGCATGGAACTTCCAATGTTGAGCGGCCGCTGGGGTGATGTAACCGGTGAGCGGTCCGTCGTGATCAATCAGGGAATGATGGAATTCAACCCAAGCCTACAGGTAGGCGATTCACTGGTGATCCGGATGGGAGAGCCGGATGCGAGCGACTCGACCTGGAGATTGGCCGGTATCGCAAAAGAGATTGGCGGCCCACCCAAGGCCTATCTTCTGAATGCGGGGAAAACGGCCGGAGAGGCAGCACTGAGCCTCCACGTTTCGACCGCCGCGCACGACAGCACCTTTCAGCAGGAAGTAGTTCGGCGCCTCGAAGCCCGCTTCGAACGCTCGGGTGTAGACATCAGACTCTCGCTCAGCAAAGCAGAGAATCTGCAGGTCATCGTCGATCACCTCGACGTGATCTTCTATTTCCTCACGGTCGCTTCCTTCTTCGTATTGACGGTTGGCGGCGTCGGCCTCGTTTCGACCTTGAGCATGAACGTGCTCGAGCGTCGACGAGAAACCGGAGTGCTGCGCTCCATCGGAGCGTCGAATACCGCGATCATCGGACTTCTGGTCACGGAAGGACAGATCGCCGGTGCCTTGAGCTGGGGTCTTGCTGCGCTCGTAGCCTGGCCGGCGAGTCGGGTCATCTCCGACTTCTTTGGTCACCTTATCCTCGGAACGCCGCTGGACTTTGCCGTATCGGACGCGGGCCTGACCGGATCGGCCATCCTGGTGGTCATATTCACGGGGCTCGTCAGTGCATGGCCCGCATGGAGGGTGACACGCGAACCACTCCCAGAAGTACTGGCCTACGAGTGAAGTCATCTCGAGTCGAGGGCGGAAGGCACTTGTAGAAATTCTGGGCGAGTTGGGAATTTCGAGCCCTACGAGGGCCTCAGAAACGCGAACTTTATGAGCGCGCCGATCCTCGGCGTGTTCTTTCGGAAATGACGGGGACTCACGAGCATTTCGCCAAGAGTTCGGTGTAGCTCATTTTGCAGTCGATCCACTCGAGGAGTCGTGGACGAGGCGCAGGACCAGCTCGCATACCTGGGGGGGCTGGAGGATGAATCGGGGTGCATTGGAATTGGGGAATAGCGAGAGGCCTTCGAGCATGGCGACGACCGCAGTCGCAATTCGTTTGGCATCGCCTTCCTCGAGCTGCGGATTCACACTCCACAGGCTGACCGCGAGATGCGCTCGGTACCGCCCGTAGAAGTCGGCCATTGCCTTGGCGACTTCTGCATCGTGGGCGGCCAACGCCCAGATCTCGCGAAAGAGTGTGCAGTCGGTTTCAGATGCGTGATCTCCAAGAATGCCTTCGATCACGCGGCGAAGCCGGGCTTCGGGTGACGGATCCTGATCGTCGATCCGGCCCGCCAGCCGTTCGAGGCTGCGATCGAGGTATCGATCGAGGAGCGCGCGAACCATTTCGCGTTTTGCCGGGAAGTAGTACTGGAGATTTCCCGGGCGCATTCCGGCTCGGGCAGCCACCTTGCGCGTGGAGAGTTGCGCGTATCCTTCTTCGGCGAGCAGCACGGTGGCCGCGTCGAGAATCTCGTCGACACTCTTGCGGCCCTTCTCGATGACCGCGGTCCCCGCACGATGACGGCTCATCGGAGACCGACCTCGACCCCGAACGAGCGGGCTGTAGCGAGTAATCCTTCTGGATCGGAGAACTGCTCGGGGAACCAGACGCGAGCCGTGGCGGGCGCTCCACCATCGAGACCGAGGGCGCGCTCCGCGGCCACGACCGCACCCACGGCAGTCATATGTGCCTGACCTTCCGGATCGACGACCTCGACACGAACACGACTCGATCTTCCCGAGATGGTTGCAACGAAACTCGCACGATCCCCGTCACCGGAGCTGTGCAAGAGAGCGCGACGCACAGCGGTAAAGCGATCCCGCTGAAGGAAACGCAACACACCCAGACGTTTGAGTGCAACCAACATCCACGAAGCAGCGGGTGAGTCGTAGCCGATCCGTGTAGCCACCGTCGAAACTCCGAGAAAGCAGGGAAGGCTCGCCTGTTCGGGTGTGTCGAGCCGATAGGTTTTCGATCTCTTGCCGCCGGGAAACTCTACGACTCGACCATCCGTCAGCGGGTAGGAAATCCGCTCGCGGCCGTCTTCGATCGTCTCGAAGGGGACCGCCAGCCGGTCCATGTACTCGACCGAGTCGCTCCCGGATTGATCGGCGAGCGCATAGCAGATGTCGATCTCGATACGCTCCGCGGGAGCGACCCGCGCGACCCCGGCAGAGGCCGCAATCGACACCAGACCCGCCATCCAGGATGAAGCCAGGACGACCGGGGCACGCAACTGCTCGGCGGAGAGCCGAAGAACGGCGCGCTGCACACGCGCAGTCCAGCGCGTGATGTCCACAACCGGAATCCCAGCGCGCACGGCCGCGAGCAATACGCGATCTTCGGGGTCGTTGACCGCCGTCAAGACGAGTCCGGGGGACGGTGAGATTCCGGCCAGCGGATCTCCCGCCTCGGCATCCACCCGCGCGGTCGTGGCGTTTCCGAGTTCTTCCGCAAGCGGCTTGCCCTTCTCCGGATTTCGACCGCCTAGCAACAGTGGCAGATCCGGATATCGATCCCTCAAGAGCCGGGCAATTCGAGACCCCACGACACCATATCCACCCACCAAGAGGACCGGACCCGCGGTGCCATCTGGCCCATGAAGTTCTGCACTCATCGGGCGAGCCTCACAGTCGAGGCTCGCAACAAGGCCACCGAGGCGATCAATCCCAGCAACAAAGCGATGCTTCCCCAGATGGCAAAGCCCGGTGGGATGGGCATTTCGAGGGGCCAGGTCGTGACCAGGTCAAAGGCGAATGCCCCGCACAGGAAGAGCGCGGTCGCACCGGCAAAGGCCGGAGCCCGGGTCGCCAGTACGAGCACCGCGAGCCAGCCGAGAGCTTCCAGCCCATTGGCCAGAGCGTGCATGGGCACCATGGGCGCGGGAAAGCCGACCGTATCGAACTCCCCTTGCCACACGGAAAACGCGGAGTTGGAAAACGAGAGAACGGGCAACAACAGAAGCCATCTCCATTTCATGGAATCACCTTTCATCGTGAGAGTCGCTCCCTCACGGCCTGGCACCGATCTTCAGAAAGCGCCGAGACAGCGGGGTGTTGAGGGAGGCCTTTGGGCGAGAATTGGACGATCGCCCTAATTTCTAGATATTCTTTTAGGTCATTTGCCCAATTTATGCAATCTCGCACAAATGCCGGGCTTGGGGGATCGAGCCGGGCGATATCCGCCTCAAACGCTACGTGGGTCGCTCGAGGAATCGCGTCCCCAACGCGCAACGGGCGAGGACTGGCGATCGATCCGACGCTCGACTACCCGACTTCCCGGGGTCGTCGGGAGAAGCGGCTTCGTTGCGCGAAGTGAACCTGCCAGACCAGTGAAACGAAAACCCGAACGACTTCGCGAAACGAACCCCAGGTGAGCGCGCTGTTGACGGGTGCGCCTCTTTGTCGCGAACCCGCAACCTGAAGATAGGCGAAACCTTGTCGCAGCAGTTTGACATTGATCTCGGCCACGATGCTAAAACGCGTCGAGCAGAGGTCGAGTTGTTTCAGCTGCTTGGTGGGATAGAGCGCGGGTCCGTTGATGTAGTGGAGATTCACACCAAAGGTCCAGCGATAGATTCCTCTGAAAAGATCCGAAAGATAATTTCGGAAGGAGTTGCGCTCCGCCCGGTTGGGGAAGTAGCACATGACCAGTTCGGCCGCGTCGATCCGGTCGAATAACAGCGTCAGAGTATCGAGCTTGAGATCATCGTCCCCGGGAACGATCATGAAACGCTCCCCTCTCGCCTCTCGAATCGCTTCCCGTAGACTCGCGCCGAGACCGAGGTTCTCCCGATGGTGGATGACTCGCACGAAGTCCAGGCGTTGCGCGAGCGCGTCGGCAATCTGGCCCGTTTCATCGCTACTCCCGTCATCAATCACGAGCGCCTCGCACGAGACACCGGTCTTTTCGAGAGCTGCGCAGAGGTTTCGCAGCGTGGATTCGAGACGAACGCCTTCATTGAGGGCGGGGATCATGACCGTCAGATCGGGGAAATGGGTCACCTTGGGTGCCTCCTCTGGACCAGAATGAGATCCGGTTCTTTCCGCTGTCCGGCACAGATCGGTTGGATGCGGAAGCGATAGGCTCTACGCGGTGCGCTCTGAACGAGAAAGTGCGAAGTCCCGACCCCGGTCTTGCCGAGTGGCAGGAACTCCACTTTCCCACGGTGCTGGACCGCGAGTTCTCGAGTGCAACCATCCGGTTGCCAGCGGAGATCGATCTGCTCACCCGGGCGCCGGACGGCCGTGACACCGGAATCAGATTCGGAGGCGGCTCCGGAGGTCACCGCTGGAAGAAGCGAATAGAGCGCGTGATCGCCCTTGTCGGAGGTGAAGCTGGAAGAAATGACGAGTTCGACCCCATCGAGTTCGGGAATCGCACGGACCGAACGCAGCCAGCGATCGATCTCGGAATTCATCCAGCCATTCAATCCCGAATACTGGGTCAGATGGAGATGCGTGACGCCGCGCCCGCGCAGATCGCGAAGAATCGACTCGGGCGAAGCCGCAAGATCGATCGCCTCCTGTGAGACCGGCAGCAACTGCAGCGTGGGCCGCTGGATGTGATACGGATCCACGACCGTAGTTGCCACGAGGACCTCGCTGCCGAGGTTCGCCGCCATCCAGTCGTAGAGGCCGCCATTGGGTCCCGCCCCGGGAGGCAACTTGAAGGTCTCGCCCGCCGTCCGGAGATCGCCCCAGGGTGAAGACGCAAGATAGAAGGTAAAACCCTCGGCGGTCGACATATTGGGACTGCGCATTTCAAAGCGTCCGGTGAACTGCCACACGACCGCGAGCAGGAGACTCGCCCCGAGCACCCATCCCCCGATCGGTGCTTCGATTCGAAGAGGCCGAAACAGAAGCCAGGCGCTGCGGAAACCCGCGAGAGCCAGGGCCAGATGGGAGATCAGGTGGTAGCGGTCGTGCCAGAAAACATCCATGCGACCGGTCAGCGCGACCATGAGCGCCCAGCGGCCCAGTGCAAAGAGGACGAGCACCCTGAGCAGGGGATCTGTCCGACAGACTCGATGAAGAGCCATCCCCACAACGAGGAAACCGAGCAAGATGAGATAGGTCTCCATCCCGGCGGTAAAGAAGCGCGCAAAGTTCATCGGATACCAGGCTGCAAAGCCGTCGTTGAGGATGCCGATGCTCTCCAGCAACTGGGGCAGCGGAGGTCCGTACGCGCGAAGGGCCATCTGGAAGCGCGGCAGGGGCGAACCGGTGTAGATGAAGCTCACGATGGGCCATAGAGAAGCCAATGGGGCTCCGACCAAGATCCCGGGCAAGATGCGTTCCGCACGGAATCCCAGACGCCAGACGTAGATTCCCGAGAACAAGAGCACTCCCGGAAGGAGTGTGAGCTTGATCGCGATTGCGAACCCCGCAGCCAACCCGAAGAGGAGCGAGCGCGCACGCGCGCCACAGAATGCCGGTGCGAGAGCGAGAACTCCGACAATCACCTCGACGAGCACTGAGGGAATATCGTTATTGGCTACATAGGTGCGACCGAGGCCGGCGATCGCCAGCGCTGCGACGAACACCGCAAGATGACCGGACGAGTCCTCATCGGAGTTTCGAAAGATCTGGAAGATCGTCAACAGAAGCAGGCAGAAAGCCCAGAACGACATGAAGATGTAGCCGCGATCTCCACCTAGCAAGAACGCGGGAACACCGTAGAGATGCCATCCGTAGGGGATCCCGGCTTCGTGGGTGAACTCGTTGAAGACGAACCGACCGCTCGCCAGGATGTCGCGCGGTACAATCAGGTGATAGTTGCAGAGGTCTCCGCCGAGCGGATTCACGATGCAGATCAAGCCCACGTAAATTACGGCGGGGAACGTCAGTAGCGCGATCCCCCTTCCCTTCCACGAGCGCGGCCAGAGGTGTTGGCGAATTCCCGCCAGGTCGCGAGCCAGACCCGGAAGAAGCGAGACACCCAGCAGTAGAGGCGCAGCAATCGCGATGCCGATCAGCCAGGCGTACGCGACTCCCAGGAAGGCGAAGACCGCGATGGTCAGCGAGTACAAGCCCATGCCGGCAACCGCTTGAAGTGGCAGCGCCCATGGCCCCGCATCTACGCGAAGGCTACGAAGCAGGAGACGCCCGGCCATGATCGTCGAGACGAGATAGACCGCCGAGCCCACCCACGCCTGAAACGCGAGGCCGAAGTTCCACAGCAGCACATCCTGCGTCATGACGCGCCGACGCCCGAAAGACGGCGTTCTGAAACAGGACGGTTCATGGGTTGCTTGCGTTCAGCGGCGCGACGCGAATCGCGGATGCGAAGACCCGGCTTCCCGGGATCTTCCCGTGGAGCGTCCAGCTCTGGAGAGATTCGGATTGATCCGCTGCCTCGACAAGTCGTGACAAGACCGCATAGCGGTCGACGAGTGGCTGCGAATCCGGCGTGTCGTACCAGACCACGACACCGCCTTCCAGAAAGGGCTCACCCGGTGCTACACCTCCGTACTCGTGCCGAAAGACGAGGCCGGGTGAAAATTCATCGAGCATCCCCCGCCCCCCGTCGGAGATTTGCCAGGTTGGAAAGTCCACGGCTCCCTTGAGCAGGAGTTCGAAGACGCCTTCATGATGATAAGAATTGTCCGGGAACACAACAGTGATCTTGCTCCCCTGAGCCAACGCGCGGACCTGCTCGTAGTGCGACCATTTGGCGGATGCGCGCTCCCGGGATCCGCGCACCATTTCAATCACACCCGCGTCAAAAGTCGAGAGCGAGAAGACCAACCACATCGCGCAGGTTGAGCGGATGAAGACCTTCTTCCATCTGCTTTCCGGAAGCACCGAGATGAGCATCGCGCTCCACGCCAGAAGAAAGACGAAACTCTCGAAAATCGTCGAACCGGCCGGGCGCTTGATCACGAACCCGAGGGCCGCGAACGCGGCAAACAGAGCGGCGAGCACCACGAACACCCGGTCGCGGGTCCAGTCCGAAGCTCGGCCCGATACCAGAAGCGCAAGCAGCGCCAGTCCGAAAATCACGACCACGCTCAGGTAGCCGTGTTCGAGCAGGAAGATGCGGAAGTTCTCGCTCCAGAAGTCGCTCTCACCACCGGGGTTGAGAACAAAGGCGAGCCAGATATCCAGGGCTTTTCCGACCCGAAACAGATTGAAGCGAAACGTCGCCGCGATCACGAAAAGGAAGCCCAACAGGGAACTCAGTGCACCGACTACAACCAGCTTTGCCATGCGGCTTCCGATCGGGTGCCTAATCAGAACTGGGATCAGGAATGCGATCCCCACGGCGAGCAGAGTCACCTTGTTGGCCACCATCGCACCGAGCACCAGACCCAGGGCGGCCACCCGCCTCCAACTGCGCAGCGTTCCGTCGTGACGCCACTCGACCAGGAAGAGGTAGACCGTTAGAGCCACCAGGAGCAGGTTTAGAGTGTGATAGTCCCCCATGACCATGTAGTCAAAACCGGTCCCGTGAGTCGCGAAAACAGGGACCAGAATCACCATGTACAAGAGCCAGCGATCGCTGGCCTGCAAACGGGAATCTCGTGTGGCGATGATCAGCAGGATGCAGGCGCCGATCCAGATTCCCGTATTCGTAGCAAGTGCAAAGCCCTGCACGCTTTCACGCAACGAGTCCGTATCGCCAAAGAGCGGGTAGAGGATCTGTTGAAAGAGCCCGAGCAACCAGCCGACGCCCACCACGACGGTCTCTCCCGCTGCGATTCTCACGCAGAAGAAGTAGCGATAGGCGAGAGGCTCATTTGCGAGATCCAGATAGTCCGCCCCGTAGAGAAGGCCGATCCCGAGAGGCATCGCGAATAGCAAGGCACAGATCGTCGACAGGACCCAGCGCCCGTAGTTCGCATTGAAGCCAGTCGCGTCTTCTTGAACCCTAGCTTGCATGATTCACCCTCGGGTCTCGCTTCCCTTCACGAGCCAGATGAGCAGATCGAAGACGCGACTGATCAAGAGCACACCGCCCTTCCCCGTCCTGTAGCGATTCCCATCTCGGACAAGCTGCCCCGTGGCCGTCAGTCGCTGCAGGCGAGAGTCCAGAATTTCGCCAGCCCCGTAGTTCTTCCGAATCTGTTCGTTTGTAATGGGCACGGGATGACACTCCAGCAACTCCCGAAGCACCCGCACGCGTATCGAGGTGAAGTTCAGATTCACGAAATTGAAGTACCCGAATCCCAGGGCGAGATAACTCAAACCGTTCAATAGCCTCAGCTCCGGGGGAGCCTCCAGATTGATCCACAACATCGCGAGCGCGCCTACTGCGAAACCACAGATCGCACGGAATAGCATCCCGCGGGCCGAAAACGCCCGGCTGATCCCAACGTGAGCGATGACGTAGGACGCGAGTCCAAACACCGGAGAAAGGCTCAGCAAGGCTTCGCCCGACGGCATCTCTCAAGAACCCTTGGGAAGGTTCAGGAAGACATCACTCGCGATCTTCATCAGACGGGCCCAGCGCATCCCTTGCGGGCTAAGCCGGTAGCTATCCTGATCGACGAGTACGGCACCGCTGTTCTCCAGTGCTCGAAGTCGCGGCTCGAGATAGGCGCGATCATTCACCAGAGAAGAGAGTTCCACGTAGGTGCAACCCTTCGGTCCGGCCCGCCGCACGGCGCGGGCGATCGCCAGCGAAGGACTCGTGGCCTCGATTCCGGAATACGCGACCACATAAGCCAGAGAGAACGAGCCGTGAAACAACAGCACCTGCAACACCGGCCACGGCCCTTCGAGCCAGCCAAGTGCGAGACAACCCACGAGGCCCGCAACCAGACCTCCGAAGAAGATCCCCAAGAGCACGAGTGTGGGCCGACGCGGAACCCAGACACGCCATAGAGCGAGGTGAGCGAAGAACAGCCCCCCGAGCAACCCGACTCCGACCATCAGCGGGCTCAACGCCAGGCCTGCCAGGGTCGGCACAGCGCGGGCCTCGGGGACAGTCTGTTGACGACACGCCTCTCAGGCATGAGTGCTCGCCGCATCGATCGCGGTGCGGATGAAAGCCTCGAGCGCGGTATCAAGGGGAGTGAATTCGAATTCGGGAAAGGAACGCACCAGCTGACGCGAATCAAAAGGCCGGTGCACGATCGGACCGATCGGGCGACCCCGATTCTGGATGAAGCGAAACACCTGCGTGATCTTGTAGGGGCGGTGGATGGTCGGAACCGTGCGGGGCCGAAACTCGAACCGAACTTCGAACGGACACTGCTTCTGAACGTGTTGGGCGAGTTCCATGAAACTCGTCACGCCGGGCTGGGCCAGATTGATCGATCCTCGACTGCGCTTCTCGATGCAGAGGGCGATCAGCCGAACCGCATCGCCAATGTAGAGATGACAGCGCCGCTCTTCGCCTCTTCCGTAGAGTGTGATGCGTCGTTCCGCGATCGCCTGATTCACGAATGCGTTGGGCCCGTAGCTTCCGTGTGGATCGCCATGACCGAAGATGTTCACCGGGCGCAAGATGCACAGCGGTACTCCGCGGGTTTCGAGAACCGAATCCAGCAACATCTCGCGCGCCGTGTGCATCAACGCATAGAGATTGATCGGCTCTCGTGTCGAATCTTCATCCAGGGGAATCTTGCTAGCATCGTAGACGGCATCCGAACTCAGATAGATCACATGCGCAGGCGGGTTCTTGTCGAATACCTCGCACAGATGCTCGACCATGCGCAGATTCTGCGAGAACGCGCGAAAATCCCGTCCTCGTTCGGGAGGCAGAGCGGCATCGACCACCACGATGTCCGTGGACCGAAGCAGACCCGAGAGCTTGTCGACCGAAGCGGCTTCGGTCAGATCGACAGCGTCTCGACCCAGCGCCAGAACGGGACACGCCCTGCGCTCGAGTTCGCGCAGCAGATGGCTCGCGATGAATCCACGTCGCCCCAGCGTGACGACGCGATCCGACCCCTGATGTCCCCCGGTGTGCTCGAGCATACTTCGCGAAAAGATAGGGGAAAACGACGCGGAATTTCTAGCAACCCCGCCTCAATTTCCCTCTTGGGATTCCTGGCGCGCGGCCTGGAGCGCTTCGAGGGCGAACTCGCGCGAGAAAATAAACCCGATCAAGCCGCGCAAAGCGATCATGCCCACCGACATGGTCAAACTGCAGGCAATCAGCGTGCCGGGATCGGCCCAGTCCTTCAGCAGATAGACGAAGGCCGCCTGACCGGTCCCCAGACCGGCAAAGGCGATCGGAAGGCTGGACACCGCCGAGACCAACGCCACGTTCACGATCGCATCGGGAACGGGTACCTCGATCCGGAAAGCGTAGATGACCGAGCACATCGAGGCGATGAAGCCGCAGACGAAAGCGAAACGCACGAGCGCCAGTTCCACGAGCCGTCGAGGCGGGGTTTCCCGCGCCGCGCGAAAAAGGCTCAATTCCCGCAATCGGTCCAGCGGCCCCAGCGATCGACGGGCCCGCAGCAGCGCTACTCCGAGCACGATGCAGGCTGCGAGCAGCCCGCCGAGACCGAGGATACGCTCGATCCATTCCTGAGGAATCCCCGCCGCTCCGCTCTGTAACAGGAGTGCACTCACTCCGGTCACGAGTGCGAGCGTGGCGAGGTCAAAACCCGCAATCAGAGCAACAACGCCCGCCGCGTGCGCAAGCGAGATCGAGGCCCGTCGAGGTAGCAAGAACGACAGCGTGCCAGCACCTACGGCATAACTGACGATATAGAGCAGATAACTCGCCGCCTTGATGCGCGCCGCAGTCCAGAGAGTAAGTGAGTGATTCCCGTCGGGCATCAGGCGCAGGATCGAGTACGCCTCAAGCAACAAGCTGAATGCCCCGTACGCGATAAAGACGGGAACCCAGATCACGAGCGAGCCAACCACCAGATCCAGGAGCTTCGCCCGGTCGACTTCGGGGCCGGTGAGCTGACCTGAGATCAGCCAGACGAGCAGACCCCCACTCACCGCGAACGGCAGCAGAAATTTCAGTGCCCGCTTCAGTCGGGACCCGGTTGCGATCTGGTCGGACCGGAGTGCGGGATCGGACAGCGGCTCTTCGGCGACTTCTACGACATCGCGAGCGGCGCTCCCACTGTTTGGCGTGCGACTCAATACGGCCCCTTGAAGCTGTCTTCGTGGTCGATCTCACCAACGGTGGAGTTCGATCCAAAGAGGTTGAGGCCGGCCTGGGCGATGGTCGACGCTTTCGGGTAGAACGCGTTTTCGAGAGGCTGGGACACTGGCGCTGGACAATCCGCCAATGCGATTCGCCGAACCGGTGCCTTGAGCGCGTGGAAAGCCTTCTCGACGGCCAGAGCCGCCACCTCGGAAGCGAATCCACAGAACTCCCAGCTCGTATCGGCCACGATCAATCGACCCGTCTTGCGGATCGACGCGAGGATCGTCTCCTCGTCGAGAGGCCGAATCGTCCGGGGATCGACGACCTCCGCGTCGATCCCGTGGCGCATGAGTTCTTCGGCGGCGGCCAGCGCCTCGTGGACCATGAGTGAAGTCGCGACGATCGTGAGATCGCTTCCCTCGCGCCAAACGGCCGCTCGACCAAAAGGTATCGGGATCGGACGTTCGGGAACTTCACCCTCGTGACCGTAAAGCGTCCGGTGCTCGAGCAGGACGACCGGGGAATCTTGTTGCAGAGCCGTCAACAACAAGCCTTTCGCGTCGGCGGGCATCGCGGGCATGGCGACGATCAGCCCGGGGAAATGCGCCAGGACGGATTGCAGGCTCTGGGAGTGCGTCGCCCCCTGACCCCAGCCGCGACCGATCACCGCCCGGACTACGATCGGAACGCGACCGGCCTGACCTCCGTACATATAGCTCCACTTGGCCGCCAGATTGATCAACTGATCGAAGCCCTGAAACATGAAATCATTGCGCGGATGCACAATGACGGGTCGCTTGCCGACGGCCGCGGCACCAATCGCAATCCCCGTGAGTCCGTCTTCCATGGCGGGCGCATCAAAGACGCGCGAGGGAAACATCTCGGCAGGCTCGACGGTAGAGCCGAAGATTCCCGACGGGTAGTCGACGGCAATGCCGGTCACGAAAATGTTCTCGTCCCGTTGCATCGCCTGGACCAGACCTTCGGAGATCGCCCGACTGTAGGAAAGTGTGCGCATGGATTCCTCAGTAGACGTAGTCGAAGAGATCGACCGGATTCGGGAAAGGAGCGTCCTTGGCGCGTGCCACCGCGGACTGGATCACGGCATTGGCCTCATCGAGCCAGAGTTGGAGTTCCTCTGGTTTGGCCAGACCGTCCTTGACGAGACGCTCGCCGGCCCGGCGGACGGGACAGCGCTCCTGCCATGACTCGAGTTCTTCGCGCGTTCTGTAGGCGCGACCGAGTTCGTGATCGTAGTTCGGCCCCACGTGCTCGAGCCAGCGATAGGTCATGCACTCCAGGAAGACCGGCCCTTGCCCCATACGGCAGCGCTGCGCCGCCGCGAGCGCCGCTTCGTGAACAGCAAACACGTCGTTGCCGTCGAGTTCGTGGGCTTCGACTTTGAATGAACGCACGCGTTCGCAAAGTGACGTACCAGGCGCCTGGCGTACGCCGACAGGGCTTTCGGTCGAGTAGAGATTGTTCTCGCACACGAAGACGACCGGTAGGGATTTCACGGCCGCGTAGTTGATGGCCTCGTAGAAGCCACCCTCTTCGAGAGATGCGTCCCCGAAGAAGACCGCCACGACGCGGGAGTCTTCGTCCATCTTGAACGCCAGCGCCGTACCTGCGGCGACTGCGATGGTCTGGCTGAGGATGGCCGTCGTGATGACGACCCCGGCAGAAAGATCCGTGAGATGCACCGATCCGCCGCGACCCCGGGAGCAACCCGTCTCCTTGCCATAGAGTTCAGCCACCAACCCGTCGAGGCTGCCGCCCTTGGCCAGGTAGTGATTGTGACCGCGATGGTGGCTGTAGATGAGGTCCGATTTCTGCAGCGCCACACAGACGCCCGCCGCAACCGCTTCTTGTCCGACACCAAAATGGGTCGGAGTTCGCATCATCTGCTCTTTGTAGAGTTCGGCGAGTGTGATCTCGGCTTGCCGAAGTTCGAGGACCGTTCGGTACAACCGAATCAGTGTTTCGTCATCCACTCGCGTCATGCGGCACCCGACCAGGAGTCTCGAACGGTGATCGAGATCGTCCGGTTCGCTCCCGCTTCGAGCACTAGCGCGGTTCCTCCCGCCTCTCGCATCCGAGAGCGAACAGATAGTGCGCCATCTTGTGATATCCGGTGTGGACCACCTCATCGTTCATCGAGAACGTGAACACATTGTGAAAGAAGCGCTCCATTGTCTCGCGAAGCTCGGGCATCGTCTTGCAGTTCACGTGCCCCTGTTTGCTGATCTCCGACGCGTAGGCCTGAGACTCGAGCGAAGGCATGCCGATGATGACGGCCCCGTGTGGCGCCAGCGAGTCCACGATATTGCCGAGAAAGCGGTTCTCGTCTGCGGGTTCGATGTGCTCGAACACGTCGAGTGCGTAGGCCGCGTCGAAACTGCCCGGAAAAGGTTTGTCGAGCATGTCGTGGCTCTCGGCCGCGAAGCGCCAGGTATCGCCCATGCGATCCTTGACGTCTGAGATGAAGAGCGGATCAAAATCGGTGGCGGTCAGCGAGCCGACTTCCTGGACGACGATCCGCGTCGCAAACGCGTCCCCGCACCCGACCTCGAGTACGTTCCCGCGTCCTGCGAACATCTTCGCCACAAACTTGTAGCGGGCAAAGGTAAACGCGAGCCGTTTGGGATCGTCGAGCCAGGCCTGATTCGTCATGAGGCCGAGGGACGTCAAACCATGCTGCCGGGCGTACCGAAGCAGGACTTCGTATTGACGCTCCTTGGTGCGTTCCCCCCCCATGCCGCAAAACTACTGGCAACGGTTGCAGCGGTCAACGATGCAGGCGACAGTTCGTTCCGATTCCGTCAGCGGTGTAAGACGTCGCCATCTCCCGCGAGTCACAAGACCTGTTTTCCGTTTCACTCAAGTCCGGTTTGGCTGAACGCGATACGGCTCGAAGGACCGAGCCATTGAGGCCGGAAATGCTTCAGGGAGTTCAGACCGTCCAATGGAATTTCCCCACATGCGCGGATTTCAACGCTCCGCAACTGAGATGACCGCAGAAATCCGCGTGGAGGGGACCGAGGCGCTGCGTTGGATGGTCTGCGACGTGAGTTTCTCCGGGATCTACCTCCGGGGCGAGAAACAACTCCCGGTGGGAACGATCTGCCAGGTGACCATCTTTCTCGATGGACAGGATCCGCCGATTCTGATCGAGGCGTCGGGACGGGTCGTTCGCGAGGACGACGACGGATTTGGGATCCAGTTCGATTCCGTGGATGTCGACAGTGTCGATCACCTGCGCAATCTGGTGCTGGCCAACTCCCAGAAACCCGGCGAGGTCATCGAAGAGTTCGAGACACACATCGGCCTGTACGAGAAAGACTAGCCCTCTGAAGAGCTCACGCTCGGGAACTCAGTAGACGATTTCTTCCTCGCTGAGCCGCTGGATCTCGGCCTCGTCGAGTCCGAGAATCTCGCCCAGCACATAGTCATTGTGCTGACCCAGAAGTGGGCTGGGTTCGCTCACGCGCGCGCCTTCCATGCGCCAGGGTGGGCGTACCACCTTCAGTTCTCCCAGGCGCGGATGCGCGATCATCTCGAAGACGCCGCGTGCCAGAACGTGAGGATCGCGTGCGAGACTCGCTCCGGTCTGGAGACGAGCCGCTGCTATGCCGGCGCCCTGGAGCTCTTCGACAGCCTGGTCGGGCGTGCGTTTCCGGGTCCAGCGCTCCACGCACTCGTCGAGTCGTGGCTCGTTTTGCTTGCGGGTTTCCGCGGTCGCGAAGTCTCTGGAATCCAGTTCTGCATCCCCGAGCAATGCACGAAACGCCTTCCACTGCGCATCGCCCTCGACGGCAATCGTGACCCACTCCGCCTTGTCCCGACAGCGGTAGCAACCGTGAGGCGCCATTTGATCGTCGCGGTTTCCGATGCGTTCAGGAATGCGACCGCTCAGTTCGTAACCGAGGATCGCCTCGCCCATCATCGAACTCATGACCTCGGTTGAAGACAGGTCGATGTTCTGGCCTTCGCCGGTGTTCTTCCGATGAACGAGGGCGGCCAGGACGGCCAACGCCGAAGCCGTTCCAGCGCGCAGATCGACCGACCCGCTCAGCGCTATTGGCGGCTGGTCTGGATGACCGGAGATGCTCGCAATACCGGACAGACACGCGAACGTGGGCGCATAGCCGGCGTAGTTTCCCTCGGGCTCCGTCGCCCCGACGGCCGAAGAAGACAACATGATGAGGTCGGGCTTGATCGCCCGCAGATCGTCGTAGCCCAGACCCAGGCGGTCGAGAACCCCCGGACGCATGTTCTGCAGGACGACATCGCATTCAGCCACGAGCTTGCGCACGAGTTCGCGTCCAGCTTCTTTGCGCAGATTCAGGGTGACCGAGCGCTTGCCGAGGTTCAGGTCGTTGAAGATCGGAGACTCGTCGAATCCACTATCGAGCGAACCGGCAGTGAGGGAGTGGACGCGCGAGTGGTCGAGTCGGGCGCGGCTTTCGATCTTGATCACCTCCGCGCCGAGCATGCCCAGAAGCAGGGATCCCTGGGGACCCGCCCAGGCCCAGGTGAAATCAGCAATCCGGATCCCCGAGAGCGGTCCCCCGCCGTTTGCAGCCCGCGGCTTGACCGGCTGCAGCGCTTCCGCCCGAGCTGTTTCAGCTTCGAGTTCCGCACGGATCTCGTCATCGTGTTGACCGAAGAGCGGGGCGGGTCGCCCCACCCAACCGGTTTCCGAAGACAGGGCAGCCGTGGTGGGAACTCTCAGACAACCGGCTTTGGGAAACTCGAGTTCACGAAAAAATCCGCGCGCGCGGGGTTGCTGCCAGGCGAGCAACTCCGCGACGTTTCGAACCGGTGCGGCGGGTGTTCCCTCGCGCTGGGCAGCGTGGTAGATCTCTTCGCGCGTCAGCGTGGAAGCCCACTTCGTCTTATGCGCGTCGATTTCCTCCTGGTGCTCCATGCGCCCTTCCAGCGTCGGAAACCACTCGGATTGTGCCCATTCGGGATTTCCCATGGCGCGCGCCAATCCTTCCCATTGATGCGATTCGAGGGTGGTCAACATCACCCATCCGTCCTTGGCCTGGGTGAGGCCGCCGGGGCCGCGTCCGGAAAACGGATC
>JAAELY010000003.1 GCA_024226335.1 bacterium | reverse complement strand
GTGACCTCCCCCCGAATCATGTACCAGCCCCAATGAGAGTCGGGACCAGTTGAACCCGCGAGGGCGACGGAGCGCAGGCCCCTTGGGCCGGAGCGGAGTCGTCCTCGCGGAGCCGCGCTGCGAACTCCGCCGGCGTCATGTAGCCGAGCGAGCTGTGCGGGCGGCGGTGATTGTAATCCAGCCGGTGGTCTTCGAGTACCACCCTCGCTTCCTCGAGGCTTGTGAACAACTCGAGGTCGAGCAACTCGTCGCGTAGCCGGCTGTTGAACGACTCGACGTACGCGTTCTCCCAGGGGCTGCCGGGTTCGATGAACAGCGTCTGGACACCGCTCTCCCGGAGCCAGTTACGAATAGCGTGGGAGATGAACTCAGGCCCGTTGTCGGACCGGATGAACTGCGGCGCACCTCGCACCTCGAACAGGTACGTTAGCACTTCGATGACATCGGCGCTGGTGAAACATCGCCCGACCTCGAGCGACAGTGCTTCGCGCGTGTACTCGTCGAGCACTGGCAGGAGCTTCAGATGCCGACCGTCCTCGGTCTGGTCGGTGACGAAGTCGTACGACCAGACGTGATCGATGCGCTCCGCCTGCCGCTTCAGGATCCCGTTGGCGCTGGATCCGAGGCGACGCCGTTTGTGCTGTTTCCTCGGCACTTTCAACCCTTCCCGGCGACGCAGTCTGGCAATGCGCTTCTCGTTCACCGGCCAGTCCTCCCGACGAAGAAGATCCGTCACACGTGGCGTTCCGAATCGAGGCCGTTCCCGCGCCAACTCATGCAGCCTGGTCACGAGCCGCTTCTCGAAATCGGTGCGACGTGCTTGATACCGCTGCGTCGATCTCGGTTGACCCAATGCCTGGCAGGCCCGACGTTCCGACAGATCTGGCAGGCGGCGCCGCACGCCGTCCACCAGGCGCCGTCGCGCCGGGCCACTCAGTTTCCCAGCTTGAGCGCCTCTTCGAGGATCTGCTTGTCCAAGGTCAAGTCAGCAACCGCCGTCTTCAGACGCGAGTTCTGCTGCTCCAGCTCCTTGAGGCGCTTCGCATCCTCGGCCTTCATGCCGCCGTACTGATTGCGCCAACGGTGGAACGTCTGCTCGCTGATCTCCAGCGTCTGGCAGACCTCACCCAGCGTCTTGCCCTCAGACTGCATCGTCTCCGCCTGCCGAAGCTTGCGGATGATCTGCTCCGGGCTGTGCTTCTTCCGTTTCATCCTTGAGTCTCCATTGGCTCCTACCGGGAGCCATCGGGACTCTCATTCAGGATGGTACAGATTTCGGGGGGAAGGCCACGAGGATCGCGCTCAATTCGAATACGAGCGAGGATCGCCGCTGTGACTCCACGAGGTGGTTCTGAAGATCGATCCGTAGGTTCTGCGCCTCGATGAGTTCGTTCTGCGTCGCCGTGAGATACACGGTG
>JAAELY010000002.1 GCA_024226335.1 bacterium | reverse complement strand
TCGTAGCCGAGTTACCTGCCAGTTCCCAGGCCTACGGTGATCGACTTCGGCCCTTCCTGCAGTCCGAGCATGGTGGCAAACTGACCGTCGACCACGGGAACCGGCACCCCGTCCGACCCCTTCAAAGGCCACGTTCTGCTCGAGCTTCACATCCCGGCCGGTACGCACCACGCCGCGAAAAGGCCGGTCCTTTTCGAAGTGGATGTCTTTCAGGGAGACGAGGGGCAGCGGAGCGACAGAGCCAAGCGTCGCGCGTAGCCCCCTGTGCACTCAAGGAGCGCAAGTCACACCGAAGTTCTGCGCCACGCCCCGAAGCGCTTCTCGGCAGGCTTCGACCTGGCTCGGAGCGATCTCGTGAGTCGCCTCCAACGGGATGCCGTCGATCAGGGAGAACGCGTCACAGGCCATCGACGATGCATCGGCGCTGACTCCAAACGCTATGGGTTCGTTCTCGACCTGAAACGCGAGTGCCGTCTCGTCCTCTTCGTCGCTACAGGTCAGGTACTCGACGATCTCCGAGAAGTCGGCCGTGGTGAAGATCTGCCAGTACTCGCTTCCGAACTCGAGGCTCCAGCCCGTGGGTTCGCCGCACGGACAGTCTACCGGAGCCACCGTGAGCTCGACGTTCCCGACGTCGGTAATGCCGCCGGCTACCGGCGCCGCAGGGGTCGAAACTCCGGTCTGCGCAACGCC
>JAAELY010000001.1 GCA_024226335.1 bacterium | reverse complement strand
CGACGCGTTGGATGGATTCCTGTTGGGCAAGACCCACCTCATCATGGATCGCGATCCGATCTTCACTGCCAGTGTCCGGGCCATGCTCAGGCACGCTGGAGCGAAACCTGTTCGCCTGCCGCGCCGCAGTCCCAACCTGAAGGGCTATGCTTCACACTGCACCTCATTGGTACCGTTCGGTACGACGTTGGGTAAAGGGGGTCGTTCTGAGAGTTTTAGGCCCTGGGCTTTGACCGGCGGGTCCTCGCCGGGATGTTCGTACAAGCACTCGTTCTTGTCTGTGTAGGCATGGGCCCGCAACAGTCCATGGCTACGCCATGTTTTCACGGTCGCGGTTGATACACCAAGTAAGTCAGCCATTTCGTCGACGGTGAGCATGCCCGCATTTCGCAGGCGATCATACCTCGTCCTCATCTGATAGCCGCGACGTATTCGCGCCACGATGCGAGCGTGGAAGCGTTTACCTTCTCCCGATACACGACCCCTGTCGTTGAGGATCTTCGCGATCTCGGCCTCGGTATGATCATCGAGTAGGGTATCAATCTCGGCGACAACCTGCTTCGATGTTTGACGCATCTCCCATGCTGTTGGCGGAGTGGGCAGCTCGAGCTGTCGTGTCGCGCCGCCGCGAAAGCGGACACCGAGGATAATCACATCGCCTTTCGTCAGTGTGACGTCCTCGATGAGTAACCGCACCATGCGTTTGCGTTCACGTTGAGGCGTCTTCGGATCGTTCCATAGCCTTGGGAAATCGGCAGCCAGGGCGAGGATCTCTTTCCGTTGCTCGTCGCTGATCCGTTGGTGATCTTCCTGCCGACGTCGCTCGCACTCCTCTTGTGCATCATGCAGCCCACGCAGCTTTTCGTTCCACTCGGCCTCGAGGACATCCGCCACGAGGCGATTGCCTGGATCGACTTCGATGAAGCGGCGTCGGGCCAGATCACTCTCCTGTCGTGCTCGTTCCACGCGCTGGCCCCGTAGAGCATCGGCCTCATGGATCCGCACATCGAGCTCTGCCTGGACTTTCAAGGCTACCTCCAGGGTCACGGGGGTAACCGCCTCCACGAGTAATTCGCCGATGGCCCGATCGATACCCGCGCCCGGGATCTGCTGGCATTTTCGTGTCGCGGTGTCGATGGCCTTGCGCTGGCAAACGTACTCGGGCCACTGCTCACCCTTGCGCGTGTGATAGCGGACAGTAATCCGATTGCCACACAGGCCGCAGACGACCAGGCCCTGCATCAATGCTGGTCCTTCGCGCGGTGGACTCTTGCGTCGCTCGGAGCCGTGGGCCTGTGCATTGCCCCGTAGCTGTCTCCGATTGGCCTCGAATTGATCCCAGGTGATGTACCCCGGGTGTGCGTCGAGCAATAGTGCGGTCCACTCCTCCCGCGGAAGTGACTTGATCTCGACGGTGCCGTCGACGCGCTTGCGCGTGTGGGTCCGGCCGAAACAGAACGCGCCGGCATAGCGAGGGTTGTGCAGCACCCTCAGGACACGCCAGTGCAGCAGCGACTCCCACAGCAGCGCTCCCTTGTGTGGCCCGTAGCGTGGCCGGCGCGGAAATCGTAGACCTTGCTCGCGGAAATGCTTGACCGTCGCTGAAGCCGTACCCGTGCGCTCGAAGGTCTCGAACAGGTGTTCGAAGCTCCGCTGGACCTGGGCATCGGGATCGAGCACCACGTTGCCATCCGGATCGTACAGCAGGCCGACGGGTAGCGGGGTTTGTAGCGCACCTCGGCGTGCCTGGTTCAGAATGCCGCCACGCAGTCGCGCCCGCATCACGTGCAGCTCTGCCTCGCTCATCGTGCCCTTGAGGCCAAGCAACAGACGGTCGTTGAAATCACTCGGGCTATAGATCCCGTCCTCGTCAAGAATCAGCGTGTCCGTCAGCGCACAGATCTCCAACAGTCGGTGCCAATCGGTGGAGTTGCGCGCCAGCCGCGAAACCTCCAGGCCGAGCACGATCCCGGCTCGGCCCATGCCGACCTCGCCGACGAGCTTCTGAAAACCCTCTCGGTCGACACTCGAGGCTCCGGACTGCCCCAGGTCGGAGTCGATCACGATCACTCGCTCGATGGGCCATCCCATCGCCACCGCGCGCTCCCGCAATGCGTACTGACGCCTCGTACTCTCGGTATTCTCGAAGACCTGGCGCACGGTCGATTGGCGAACGTACAGGTATGCATCGCGTCGCAGATGGTCCGGGGTCACCTTCTGGTGGGTATTCCCGCTCATGCGTGCACCTCCGGTATCTGACTCAGAGCCATGGCTGCGAGCACGTTGATCAGATCCGTGCTGGTACTGTCAGCCAGTGGCGACCTGGACCGCCGGGATCTCTCGGTAGAGGGTGCCGGCGCGGGCACTTTCGACCACTGCTCGACCCAGGCGGCCAGCCCCTGACGCAGCAGAATGGCCAGGCCGAGCCGACCTGTAAGGATCTGCCGCTCCACCGTATGTCGTCGGAGTTCCTCGTAGCGCGTGACATGCCCCGGAGTACTCTGCCGGGGCGCCGCACTCATGGCTGGCGTTTTTTTTCCTGGCGAGCCAGAGCTCGTTCGATGCTGCGTGGATGAGTTGAGATGCCAAAGCGTTTCTTGACCCACGCGGCCAGGGTCGCTGCGTCTGAGTCCGGCTCCTGATCCAGCGCGTTGCGCAGGGCTTCGACGATCTCTTCGGACAACTTGTGGGCCCGGCGCGGGCCCGGCTTTCTTGGCAGCAACGCGGGCAGCCCACCCTCTTCGTAGACCTCCTGAGCGCGATAGAAGGACGGACGCGATAGTCCGAAGCTTGCCGCGGCCTGGCTCACCGTGTGCCCGTCCACCCGGACACGGCGCAGCATCTCGTATTTGACCTGCAGGAAGTCCCGAGGGTCGAAGAACTCGGTGGAACGGAACAACTCGTCCGAGACCTTCTCCGGGTGAGGATGGAGACAGCCTTGCTGGCGGAGGGAATCGGCCTTGGGGTCGGGTTTGCGTGGTGGCATGATCGACTCCTCGCTGATGTGTAATTGTGATTATGCCGCACTGAAGCCAGCAGTCAAGACAAATATGCCGACGCTTGACCTGTAATGCCACTAAATTAGGAACATAACCCAGGATCCGGGGCGAACCCCAGGAACCTCCTGGCATAATTGTATTTACATAAACGGCGTAATTGCCTTTACGCACGATCCCCCCATCATTCCTGTCGCGCAGCGCCCTCATCGCTCGGTCTTTCGGGCCAGCTTGACGAGTTCGAGCAGGTCGCCCACGCGATACATCGACCGACCGTCAGAGATGACAACCAGTGGATCGTCGCCGCACATGCTCGTCCAGCGCGCAGGAATCGACCGCAGACCCTCGCCTTCATCCAGGTAGAAGACCCGATCCTCACCCCAGCACTGGCGGTGTGAACGATCTCCGGAATCCGTAGTTTTCTGGACCTTTCGCCGGGAGAGAGCAGCCGACATCATCGGCGCCGCGCTTGCGCGGCGCTGCGATCGAATCGGTTAGGGTAGGTGGTCGCGGGTGGAAAAAGTAAACCCCGAT